>CANBZE010000179.1 GCA_947373775.1 Alphaproteobacteria bacterium | reverse complement strand
GACGCCAAGACGCCTTCCTTGCGCAATTGGGCCAGCACCTGCAGCAGCGGCAGGCCCAGCACCGAAAAATAATCCCCGTCCACAATAGCGAAGAGTTGCGCCCCGCGCCCCTCGAAATGATAGCAGCCCACCGAGGACAGGATCGCCGGACCTTCCGTGGCGAGATAATCGTCCAGGAAATCCGGGCTTAAATCGCGCATCACCATCCGGCAGGGGCTGGCATGCGTCCATAGCAAGGCGCCGTCCCGGGCCAGCGCCGCCGCCGATACCAGCAAATGCGTCTGTCCCGACAGCCGCGTCAGCAGGGCGCGTGCCGCATCCGGGGTGGCGCATTTGCTGAGATATTCGCTGCCGAACGCGATCACACTGTCGCCGCCCAACACGATCTTTCCTGGATGGCGGTGCGAAACCGCCAGCGCTTTTTGTTGCGCCAGCTCCGACGCCACCGCAGCTGCATCGGCGCCGCGCGCTTTCAGGTCCGCCATCAAGCGATCTTCATCCAGGTCGGCGGGATCGGCCACAAACGCGATACCGGCCGCCGTCAACAACGCTTTGCGGCTGGCGCTTCCGGAAGCCAGCACCAATGTCACGTCAGCACTTCCTTGCGTTCGGCGAGCAAATTCATCACCGCCGCCGCCGTCTCTTCAATCGAACGGCGCGACACATCGATCATCGGCCAATCCTGGCTCTCGAACAGCTGGCGGGTGGCGGCGATCTCGGCGCGCACCGAATCCAGTTCGACGTAATCGCTGTCGCGGGTCTCGCCCATACTGGTCAGCCGGTTGCGCCGCACCTGCACCAGCCGGTCGGGCGACACCCACAGCCCCACGATCAAAGGCTTTTTGGCCGCCAGCAATTGCGCCGGCGCCGGCAGGCGCGGCACCAACGGCACATTGGCGGCCTTCACGCCGCGGATGGCCAGATACACGCAGGTCGGCGTCTTGGAGGTGCGGCTGGCGCCGGTCAGGATCACCTCGGCCTCGTCGATGGAATCCAGAGACTGGCCATCGTCATGGGCGATGGTGAAGTTCAGCACTTCGATACGGTCCAGGTAGCGGGCGTCAACTTCATGCTGGCGTCCCACCTTGTGGGTTTCCGACGCGCCCAAGAATTGGCGCAGCGCCGTCACCGGACCTTCCAGCACGTCGATGCAGCGCACTTCGATATCCGCACAACGCGCCACCAGCCGCTCGCGCAGGCGCACATTGGCCAGGGTGAAGAATACGATGCCCGGCATGATGGCGACATGGTCCAGGGCGCGGGTCAGCTGGGCCTCGGACCGCACCAGGGCATAGGGATGAACCATCACATCGACATTTTCGAACTGCGCCAGGGCGGCGGTGGCCATGGCATGCAGGGTTTCGCCGGTGGAATCCGACACCAGATGAACGTGAAACTTCTGATCCACAGAACTATCCAAGATTTCGGCCGGCCTGTGCGCAGCCTGGGGTTAAAGGGCCAAAGTAAACACAGGCTGGCGGCGCCAGCGGGGTCGGCGGTACAAAAGGTATGGTTTGGGGACGCTTACCTTAACCGCCAACATACCATGACCGCCCTGCCCCGCCGCCGGAAATTGTCCAAGTGCTTGAGTCCATGCGCGCCTTCGCTTAAGCCAAAAACCTCACACAGCTTGGCCCACAACTCACAGCCCTAACATCATCTTCATCATCTTAGAATCTTTAGGAGTCTTATTTTGAAGTATGGCCGGAAAGTCGTAGCGGTGTTGGAAGGGGGCGTAGAGAAAACGCCGCCGGTCTGGCTGATGCGCCAGGCCGGGCGCTACCTGCCCGAGTACCGGGCGTTGCGGGCCAAGGCGGGATCCTTCTGGAAGCTGGCGCTGACCCCGGACTATGCCGCGGAAGTCACCCTGCAGCCGATCCGCCGTTTTGGCTTTGATGCGGCCATCCTGTTCTCCGACATTCTGACCGTGCCCGAAGCGCTTGGGCAGAAAGTCACCTTCACCGAAGGCGAAGGCCCCAGTCTGGTGCCGGTCACATCCACGCAGGGCTTCGATCTGGATCGTGAATACTGGTCCAGCTATTTTGAGCCGGTCTACGAGGCGTTACGGCTGACCCGGGCGGGCCTACCCCCAGAGACCACCTTGCTGGGCTTTGCGGGCGCCCCCTGGACCTTGGCGACCTATCTGGCGGCCGGAGCAGGCGGCGATGAGCAGAAAGCTGCCAAGCTTTGGGCTTACCGCGATCCACAGGGCTTCGCAGGCCTTTTGGATATTTTGGGGGAATGTGTCGGCTTCCATCTGATCCGCCAGATCGATGCCGGCGCCGATGCGGTGCAGATATTCGACAGCTGGGCGAGCGGGTTGCCGGCAGCGCTGCACGAACAGGTTGTGGTCGCACCCACCAAAAAGATCGTGGCCCAGGTGCGCGCGGCAAGACCGGGCGCCAAGATCATCGGGTTCCCTCGCGCCGCCACTTTGATCGGTTATGAAAACTATGTCCGCGCCGTGGGTGTGGATGCGGTGTCGCTGGATACCGCAGCTCCGATGGACTGGGCGGCGAAGAATTTGGGTTGCGCGCTGCAGGGCAATCTGGATCCCATCGCCCTGATCGCCGGCGGCGCCGCGCTGGACCGTGCGGCGGACAACATCCTGCAGGCCATGGCGGGCAAGCCGCATATCTTCAACCTGGGCCATGGCATCTTGCCGGAAACCCCGATCGCCCATGTCGAACAATTGCTGAAGCGCATTCGCGCCCACTCCACGTCATGAAGCTGGCCGTAGTCCTGTTCAATCTCGGCGGTCCGGATTCCCCGGAAGCCGTCGAGCCTTTCCTGCGCAATCTTTTTTCCGATCCCGCCATCATCTCGCTACCGGCGATCATTCGCCTGCCGCTGGCGCGGTTCATCGCCAGGAAACGCGCCCCGATTGCGCGCAAGATCTATGAGCAGATCGGCGGCTCCTCGCCGATTTTCGCGGAGACCCGCCGCCAGGCCGATGCCCTGCAGGCGGTGCTGTCGGGTGATGGTGTTGAGGCCAAGGCCTTTGTTGCCATGCGTTGCTGGCACCCGTTCAGCGACGGCGCGGCGCGGGCCGTTGCAGCGTTTAACCCCGATAAAATCGTGCTTTTACCGCTCTATCCGCAATATTCCACCTCCACCACGGCCTCGTCGGTCAAGGACTGGCATCGCGCGGCGAAGAAGGCGGAACTCACCGTGCCGACATCGCGGGTGTGTTGTTATCCCTGGGAGCAAGGCTTTGTTGCCGCCTCGGCCGCGAAGATTCGCGATGCGATGGCAGGCGCACGTGCGGATATTTCCTATCGCCTGCTGTTGTCGGCGCATGGCTTGCCCAAGCGCATGATCAACAAAGGCGACCCCTATCAGTGGCAGGTCGAGCAAAGCGCCGCCGCGATTCTCAAGGCGCTGGACATGCCGCAGCTGGAACCGGTGGTCTGCTACCAGAGCAAGGTGGGCCGGCTGGAATGGATCGGGCCTGCCACGGACGCGGAGATCCGCCGCGCCGGCGCCGACGGCAAGGGCGTGATCGCGGTGCCGCTGGCCTTTGTCAGCGAACATTCCGAAACCCTGGTGGAGCTGGATATCGAGTATCGCCATCTTGCGGCGGAGTCGGGCGTGCCGGACTATCGCCGGGCCGCCACGGTGGGGTCACATTCGGATTTCATACAGGGGCTGGCCGGTCTTGTGCGCGGAGCATTGGACGGCAAGACTGTCGCCTGCGGCGATGGCCGCATTTGTCCGACCAATCATAAACGCTGTGGTTACGGAGAAGCCTGATGGACGCGCTGCGCAACACCCTGTCCAACTACATTCCCTGGTTCCTGGCCTTCCACATTATCGCGGTGGTGACCTGGATGAGCGCCATGCTCTATCTGCCGCGGCTGTTCGTCTATCACACCGAGGCCGCGCCGGGTTCGGAATCCAGCGAGCGCTTCAAGGTGATGGAACGCAAACTGCTCAAGGCGATCATGAACCCTTCCATGATCGCGGTGTGGATCCTGGGGCCGCTGCTGGCCTGGCTGACCGGCGCCTATCTGGACACCTGGATGCAGATCAAGTTCGTGCTGGTGATCATCATGAGCGGCATGCACGGATTGTTCGTGCGCTGCTGGCGCGACTTCGCCAACGACCGCAACACCCACAGCGCCCGCTTCTACCGGATCGCCAACGAAGTGCCGGCGCTGCTGATGGTGCTGATCGTGATCCTGGTAAAGGTCCAGCCTTTTGGCGACTAATTCTGGATGAACCGCCTGAAACATTAATTGCGGGACCGGGTCCAGGGGCGTATTTGCAAGCCTGGGAAATCACGCTATAACCGCTTTGTCTGATCGACCCACGCAGCAGCGGACCGTGCAAACGGTACAGGGTCAAAACCAACCTCTTTCGATAATCGGTCCTTGGGCCCCGCGCCCTCCGTGCATCGAAACCAATCCCCCTTCTGTTCAGGTGCCCACCATGACTGTCCAAGATGGCCTGCAAGTGATGAAACTGCAGGATCTCAAGAACAAAAAGCCCGCCGATCTGGTGACTTTTGCCGAGGAACTCGAGATCGAGAATGCCTCGTCCATGCGCAAGCAGGACATGCTGTTCGCCATCCTCAAGGAACTGGCCGAACGCGATGTCGAGATCACCGGCCAGGGCGTGGTGGAAATCCTGCAGGACGGCTTTGGCTTCCTGCGCTCGCCGGAATCCAACTACCTGCCGGGTCCCGACGACATTTACGTTTCCCCCTCCCAGATCCGCCGCTTCGGCCTGCGCACCGGCGACACCGCCGAAGGTCCGATCCGCGCCCCCAAGGAAGGCGAACGCTATTTCGCGCTTCTCAAAGTCACGACCATCAATTTCGAAGACCCCGAGCAGATCAAGCACAAGGTCCATTTCGACAATCTGACGCCGCTTTATCCCACCAAGGCGCTGAAGATGGAGCTGGACGATCCCACCATCAAGGACAAGACCGGCCGGGTGATCGACATCGTGGCGCCGCAGGGCATGGGCCAGCGCGCCCTGATCACCGCGCCGCCGCGCACCGGCAAGACGGTGATCCTGCAGAACATCGCCAAGGCCATCGCCGCCAA
>CANBZE010000178.1 GCA_947373775.1 Alphaproteobacteria bacterium | reverse complement strand
TTCACCATCGGGCAATTCCGGCAGGCCCTCCCTTGAGCCCGCAATGCCGGCATATTTCTCCACATAGGAATACCAGGGCGCGATCTCGTCATAGGAGATCGGCCAGGGACTGCCATGGCCGTCGCGCTTGTTGGCCTCGAAATCGATCTTGCTCCAGCGCAGCGCCACCCGGCCCCAGATCAGCGACTTGCCGCCCACCTGGTTGGGGCGCACCCAGCGGAAGGGCTTGGAATTCTCGAAGTCGATCGGGTTGAGCCGGTCATTGTTATAATAGTGGGTCTGGGCGGTCAGGTTGGCGCCGCCCCACTTGGCCATCTGGTAATCGCGCTCCACCTCTTCGGGCGGCAGGTTGCCGCGATAGGCCAGCTGCCAGGGACCCTTGCCTTCGGTGATGTAGTCCTTGCGATGCTCGACCATGCGGCCGCGGTCCAGCATCAGGACCTTCATGCCTTTTTCGGTCAGCTCCTTGGCGGCCCAGCCGCCGCTGATACCCGAACCGATGACGATGGCGTCGAATTCATAACTGGCCATGCATCACCGCTTACGAGGAAAAGACGCGCCGGACATCGGCGAAAGGATATTTGCCGTCATAGCGGCCCGGCACCGGCACATAGACCCGCTCCTGCTTGCAACCGATCTCGGAGGTGTAATAGCCCAGCACCACGACCTGGCGCAGATGCTGGAAGAAGTTGCCCGGCAGGCCGGCGATTTTGTTTTCCATCGCCAGGGTCAGGACCGCATCCAGTTCCTGCGGCGTCACCGCAGCACAGGGCTTGGCAAAACGGACCCGGCAATAGCCTTCAAGAGTCCCTAGCCCCTGCATGAATTCGTTGCGGTCGGTGGGTTCGTAGGAGTCCGCCAGCATCATCTCGATGAAAGCCGGCACGCCGGCGGCGATGGCGCCCGGCGTGTCGGTGGTGGGAACGATGCGCTCACTGACGGCAGCCACCAGGCTGCGCTGGTCCGCGGTGAAATAGGCACGGCTTGGCGTAAAGCCGGGCGGAGCTTCGGCCGCCAAAGCCCGCGCCAAAGGCAGGACGATGTCGGCGCCCAGCAGGGCGGCGGCACCCGTCAAAAGACCACGCCGGTCCAGAAATGACATGGGACTTTCCTCGTAGCTGCACCCGCTCCGGGGCACCTCCCCGGAATGGTAAGCACTTTAACCGGCAATGAAAATAGCCGGATGGCGGCGGGACTTGCGGGCGCGGAACCGGCTATGGTCTAGAAGCGATGATGAATCCGGAAGGACTTCTCAAACAGGCGCTTGCCTTCCACCAGACCGGCAATCTGGGGGATGCCGAACGGCTGTACCTGCAACTGATGCGGGCGGTTCCCCAGGACGCCACCGCACCCCATCTGCTGGGCGTGGTGCGGGCGCAACAGGGCCGCAACAGCGAAGCGCTGGAACTTATGGGCACGGCGCTGAAGCTGAAGCCCAACGCGCCCGAAGTTCTGTCCAATTACGCCAATGTGCTCAAGACCCAGGGGCGCTTTTCCGAAGCGCTGGCCAATTATGACAAGGCGCTGGCGGCCAAGCCGGATTATGTCGCCGCCCTGACCAAGCGCGCCATGGTGCTGCGCGACCTGGGACGGCTGGCAGCGGGACTGGAAAGCGCAGAGCGCGCGCTGGCCCTCCAGCCCGATTTCGTCGAGGCGTTGAACACACGCAGCGTGATCCTGGCGGACCTGAAACGCAACGATGACGCACTGACGAGCTATGACCGGGCCGTGGCGCTGGCGCCCAACTTCCCCGACACGTTGAACAACAGGGCCCTGCTGCTGAAATCCCTGAAACGTCCGGAAGAGGCATTGGCCGATGTCGAGCGAGCGCTGACCGTGCATGGCGAATTCACCGAGGCCTGGAACAATCGCGGCATTATCCTGTTCGACTTGAAGCGCATGGGCGATGCGATCGACAGTTATGACCGCGCCCTTGGCTTGCGGCCCGACTATGCCGAAGCTTTCAACAACCGCGCCGTGGCGCTGTGGAGCTTGAAGCGCTTCGCGGACTCGCTGGCCGATTGCGACCGCGCCATCAGCCTGCGGCCCGATTTCGCCGATGCACTTTACAACCGGGGCAATGCCCTGGCCGAGCTCAACCGGATGGACGACGCGCTGGCCGGCTATGAGCGGGTGCTCGCGCTTGAGCCCGATCACCCCAGTGCGCTGAGCGGGTTGGCCAATGCCGCCCTGACCATCGGCGACTGGAAGCGCACCGCCGAACTGGCGCCGCGGCTGAAAGCTGATGTGCTGGAAGGCAAATCCATCATCCAGCCCTTTGTGCTGATGGGCTATCACGACGACAACGAACTGCAGCTGCGCTGTTCGCAGAATTATGTGCGCCAGACCGGTCCGGGCCCGCTGCCGCCGCTGTGGACCGGCGAGCGTTACAACCATGAGAAGATTCGTGTCGCCTATCTGTCGGCCGATTTCCACCAGCATGTCACCGCCGCCCTGACGGTAGAGATGTTCGAATGCCATGACCGGACGCGGTTTGAGACCATCGCCGTGTCCTTCGGTCCGGACGACAACAGCCCCATGCGCCAGCGCCTGCTGGGCGCCTTCGACAGTTTCGTCGATGCCCGTCAGCAGAATGACCGCGAGGTCGCCGAGATGTTGCGCGAATGGGAGATCGACATCGCGGTGGATCTGGGCGGCCATACCTTCGGGGCGCGGCCCTGGGTGCTGGCGCATCGCCCCGCCCCGGTGCAGGCCAAGTATATGGGCTATCCGGGCACATCGGGCTGTGACTTCATCGATTACATCGTGGCTGACAGGATGGTGGTTCCGCCGGATCAGGATCGCTTCTTCAGCGAGAAGATCGCCGCCCTGCCCACCACCTTGTGGGTCACGGATACAAAGCGCGATGCGCTGCCGCCGCCCTCGCGTGCGGAAGCGGGACTGCCCGAGACCGGCTTTGTCTTTTGCTGCTTCAATCACAACTGGAAGATCACCCCGCAGCTGTTCGACATCTGGATGCGGTTGCTGAAACAGGTGGATGGCAGTGTGCTGTGGCTGCTGGAAGGCAATGCCAGCATTCGGGACAATCTGCGCAAGGAAGCTCAGGCGCGCGGCGTCGTGCCGGAACGGCTGATCTTCGCTGCCCGCACCACGCCGCAAGCGCACCAGGCACGTCAGCAGCTGGCCAATCTGTTCCTGGACACCCTCCCCTACAACGCCCACACCACGGCCAGCGACGCGCTGTGGGCGGGACTGCCGCTGTTGACCGTGCCGGGCAAATCTTTCCCTGCGCGCGTCGCCGCCAGCATTCTGCAGGCTGGCGGGTTACCGGATCTGATCGCGGGAGATTTCGCGGCTTATGAAACCAAAGCGCTCGAACTGGCGCGCAACCCTGCAACGCTCAAGGCCATTCGCGACAAGCTGGCGGCAACCCGTACCGCCATGCCGCTGTTCGACACCGCGCGCTTCACCCGCGACCTGGAAGCGGCCTATCTCGCCATGCTGGAGGCGGCCCTGCCGAAGGCGATATGAGCGAACCCATTAAGCTGTCGGTCGCCGCGCCCGCCTACAACGAGGCCGAAGGCATCGAAGCGGTGGTCACCGAATGGCACAGCTTCCTGTCTGCTTGCGATGACGTCTCCGAATTCGAGATCGTAATCTGCAATGACGGCAGCAAGGACCGCACCGGCGATATCCTGGACCGGCTGACCCTGCTTTTTCCCCAGCTACGCCCGCTGCATTTTGCCCAGAACCAGGGCGCCGCCGCTGCCCTCAATCACGCCATCGCCGCGACCCACGGCGACTGGGTGCTGCTGCTGGACAGCGACGGGCAATTTCCGATTCAAAACCTGCCCGAGATGCTGATGGCGGTGCGCCGCAGCGGCGTGAAGGCCGCCATCGGCATTCGCCAGAAGAAAGACGTGCCATTCGCCCGCTTCGGCAGTTGGGCCAGCGGGCTGGTCTGCAATATGGTGCATGGCAGCCGGCTGGCGGATTTCAATTCCGCCTTCAAGCTGGTGTGGGGGCCGACTTTGCGCGGACTGGGACTGGAAGCCAAAGGCATGAACTATTCCACCGAAGTGACGTCGCGCCTGCTGGAGCGCCGCATCACGCCGGTGGAAGTCCTGATCACACACCGTCCCCGCACCACCGGCGTCAGCAGCATGAAGCTGGTGCGCGGCGCGATCCACCGCCTGTTGTTCGTGAAATACATTGCCCTGCGCCAGCTCTTGCTGAAGTTGGGCATCATCACGCGGCCTCTCCCATGAGGATTGGGGCATGACCCGCATCATCCTGTTTTGCGGCGGCCGCGGCAGCGCCACCATCATCCGCGCCCTGCTGCGGCAAAGCGATGTCGAACTGACCTTGTTGGTCAATGCCTATGACGACGGCCTGTCCACCGGCGCGTTGCGCAATTTCATTCCCGGCATGCTGGGGCCGTCGGATTTCCGCAAGAACCTGTCCTACCTGTTCGGCAATTATTCCCATGCGCAGTACGCGCTGAAGAGCCTGATGGAATATCGCCTGGCGGGCGGCACCGACCAAATCGAAAAGCTGGCCCGCTTCACCAGCACAGGCAATGCCACGACCCTGGACGAACCGGTTCGGGGATGGTTCATGCAATTGCCGCCGCCGACCTCGCAGCAGCTGCGCACCCTGCTGGCGCGGTTCTTTGCCCTGGCGGCCGGCACAAGCTTCGATTATCGCGACTGTTCGCTGGGCAATCTGGTGTTCGCCGGCGCCTATCTGGAGCATGGCAGCGACTTCAATGCCGCTGCGGCGACGGTGGCGGAACTGGTCGGCACCCGGGCGCGGCTTTTGAATGTGGGCGAGCAGCAGAACCGCATTCTGGTGGGCCTCAAGCACGACGGCACCTTGCTGGCATCGGAAGCCGAGATCGTCGGGCCGCAATCGGCCGTGCCCATCACTGACCTGTATCTGCTGGCCCAGCCGCTGACACCGGACGATTTGCAGACCCTCGCCGGGATGGACACAGCCACCAAGCGCACCTTTCTGTCCGCGCGTGACAGCGTGCCCGCTTTGTCGCTCTTCGCCTCTGCCGCCATCGCCTCGGCCGACATCATTCTGTACGGCCCCGGCACC
>CANBZE010000177.1 GCA_947373775.1 Alphaproteobacteria bacterium | reverse complement strand
GTACTGAAGCACCAGAAGCTCACCTTGCTGGTTGCGGTGGGCACGCTGGTCCTGACCGTGCTGATGTATGTCGCCATCCCCAAGGGCTTCTTCCCCCTGCAGGACACCGGCTTCATCCAGGCGATCACCGAAGCGGGCCCCACCGTCTCGTTCGACGCCATGGTCAGCCGCCAGCGCGCCTTGGCCGACAAGATCCTGGCCGATCCTGCTGTCGCCAGCCTTTCCAGCTTCATCGGCGTGGACGGCACCAACAACACGCTCAACAGCGGCCGCTTCCTGATCAACCTCAAGCCCAAGAACCAGCGTGACGGTGTTTCCGCGGTCATGGAACGCCTGTCAGAGGACGCGCACAGCGTGCCGGGCATCACCTTCTATCTGCAGCCGGTGCAGGACCTGACCATCGATTCCGTGGTCAGCCGCGCCCAGTACCAGTTCGTGCTGCAGGCCGCGACCAGCGCCTCGCTCAACCAGTTTGTCCCCAAGCTGATGGCCGAGCTGACCAAGCAGAAGGCGATCCGCAATGTCTCCACCTCATTCCTGGACAAGGGCCTGTCGGCGTACCTGAACGTGGACCGCGACACGGCGGCGCGTTTCGGCGTCACCTCCGCCACCATCGACAACGCGCTGTATGACAGTTTCGGCCAGCGCATCATCACCACCATCTTCACCCAGTCCAACCAGCGCCGCGTGATCCTGGAAGCCGATCCCCTGCTGCAGAATTCGGTGCAATCGCTGCAGGATATCTACCTGCCCACCGCCGGCGGCGGGCAGGTGCCACTGGCCGCCATCGCCAAGGTGGAGGAGCGCACCACCCAGTTGCAGATCGACCATCTGTCGCAATTCCCCTCAGCCACCTTCTCGTTCGACGTGGCGCCGGGCTACTCGCTGGGCTCGGCGGTGGATGGCATCCAGGCCGCCGAAAAGACCGCCGGCCCGCCGCCCGGCATCACCACCCAGTTCGAAGGTTCAGCCCTGGCGTTCCAGTCGGCGCTGTCCAACGAAATCCTGCTGATCCTGGCCGCCATCGTCACCGTCTATATCGTGCTGGGCGTGCTGTATGAGAGCTTCATCCATCCGGTGACCATCCTGTCCACCCTGCCGTCGGCCGGCGTGGGGGCGCTGCTGGCCCTGATCATCAGCGGCCACGACCTCAACATCGTGTCCATCATCGGCATCATCCTGCTCATCGGCATCGTCAAGAAGAACGCCATCATGATGATCGACTTCGCGCTGGAAGCGGAGCGCAATGAAGGCAAGTCGCCGGAAGAGGCGATTCACCAGGCCGCCCTGCTGCGTTTCCGCCCCATCCTGATGACCACGGTGGCGGCGTTGTTCGGCGCCTTGCCGCTGATGCTGGGCACGGGCATGGGTTCGGAATTGCGCCATCCGCTGGGCATTTCCATCGTCGGCGGCTTGCTGGTCAGCCAGCTGCTGACCCTGTTCACCACGCCCGTCATCTACATCTATTTCGACAAGGCGGGCCGCGATATCCGCGAATGGCGCGCGCGCCGCAAGGCCGCCCATGCCGGACCTGAGCCGGAGCCGGCGGAATGAGTTTTTCCCAGATATTCATCCATCGGAAGATCGCCACGATCCTGCTGGCATTGGGTCTGGGGCTGGCGGGGCTGGTGGCCTATTTCCTGTTGCCCGTCGCGCCCTATCCCAACATCGACATTCCCACCATCGCGATCAGCGCCAACATGCCGGGCGCAAGCCCTGAGACCATGTCGTCCAGCGTGGCCACGCCGCTGGAGCGGCATCTGGGCGCCATTGCCGGGGTCACCGAAATGACTTCGCGCAGCAATATCAACAGCACCCAGATCGTGATGCAGTTCGACATCAAGCGCGACATCGACGGCGCGGCGCGCGACGTGCAGGCCGCGATCAACGCGGCGCGCGCCGACCTGCCGGCGGCGCTGCGCTCCAATCCCACCTATCGCAAGTTCAATCCCGCGGACCAGCCGGTCATCATCCTGGCCCTGACCTCCTGGAGCCTGTCGCCCGGACAGATCTACGACCAGGCCTCCAACATCATCCAGCAAAAGCTGTCGCAGATTTCCGGGGTGGGCGATGTCTCGCTGACCGGCGCCTCGCTGCCGGCCATCCGCATCGAGCTCAATCCCCGCGCCTTGTTCAAATACGGCATCGGGCTGGAAGACGTGCGCGCCGCGGTCAGTTCGGCCAACGCCAACAGCCCCAAGGGCGACATCCAGCAAAAGGGCCAGAGCTTCCAGGTCTATGCCAATGACAATGCCGGCCTGGCCAAGGACTACCAGACCCTGATCGTGGCCTATCGCAACGGTTCGGCGGTGCGCCTGACGGACGTCGCCGAAGTACTCGACGGGGTGGAGAATGTCCGCAACCTGGGCACCTTCAACGGCCAGCCCGCCATCCTGGTGCAGATCACCAAGCAGCCCGGCGCCAACGTCATCGAAGTGGTGGACAGCATCCGCAAGCAGTTGCCCGAGTTAAAATCCGCGCTGCCCGTCAGCGTCGACCAGGGCATCCTGTTCGACACGACCACCTCCATCCGCAATGCCGTGCATGATGTCGAGGTCAGCCTGATCATCTCGACCCTGCTGGTGATCCTGGTGGTGTTCCTGTTCCTGCGCAATTTCAAGGCGACCCTGGTGCCCACCATCTGCGTGCCGCTGTCGTTGCTGGGTACGTTCGGGGTCATGTACATGCTGGGCTTCAGCCTGAACAATTTCTCGCTGATGGCGCTGATCGTCTCTACCGGCTTTGTGGTCGACAACACCATCGTGGTCCTGGAGAACGTCACACGGCACCTGGAAAACGGCGAAGATCGCCTGACGGCGGCACGCAAGGGCACCGGCGAAGTCAGCTTCACCGTCCTGTCCATGAGCATCTCGCTGATCGCGGTGTTCTTTCCCGTGCTGCTGATCGGCGGGCTGGTGGGGCGCATCTTCCACGAATTCGCCGTCACCATCACCACCGCCATCATCATGTCCATGATCGTGTCGCTGACCGTCACCCCGATGATGTGCGCCTATCTGGATTTCACGGTGTCCGAGGACCAGAACTGGCTGATGCGCTGGTCGCGCCGCGTCATGGACGGGATGCAGGAATTCTACCGCCGCACCCTGACCTGGTCGATGAAAAATCCTAAAACGATCATGGCCATTCTTCTCATTGCCGTAGGACTGAACTTCTTCCTGATAGCAAAGGTGAACAAGGGGTTCTTCCCCGATGTCGACAACGGAATGATCTTTGGCGGTATTCGCGGCGACCAGAGCATCTCCTTCCAGTCGATGCAGAAAAAATTCCAGCAATTCATCAACATCATCAAGGCCGATCCGGCTGTGCTGACGGTGGGCGGATTTGCCGGCGGCCAGGCGACCAATTCGGGCAATGTGTTCGTCACCCTCAAGTCGCGGCGCGAGCGCGGGCTTTCCACGCCCGAAGTGATCCAGCGCATGAGCCCCAGCCTGCTCAAGGTGGCGGGCGCGCGGCTGTTCCTGCAATCGGGCGGCGGCATCCGCGCCGGCGGCCGCCAGGGCAATGGCGATTACCAATATACCGTCCAGGCGGACACCCTGGAGGATCTCAATACCTGGGTGCCCAAGATCACCACCGCGCTGCAGGACGTGCCGCAGCTGCTGGACGTCAATTCCGACCAGCAGGACAAGGGCCTGCAGGTGGATCTGAAGATCGACCGCGTCAGCGCAGCGCGACTGGGGCTTAACGCCGCCCAGATCGACAATGCCCTGTATGACGCGTTCGGCCAGCGCCAGGTCTCGACCATCTACAAGGACAAGAACCAGTATCATGTGGTGATGGAGGTGGCGCCCGCCTTCTGGCAGAGCCCCGAAACCCTGCACGACATCTTCATCTCGACCGCGGGCGGCTCGGTCAGTGGTACCCAGTCCAGCGCCGGCGCCGGCGGCGCCTTTGTGGTTTCCCCTGCCACCGGTACGGGCGGCACGTCGGGCACGCTGACGACGGGATCGGCCGCTTCCACGGACGCGGCGGCGATTGCCGCCGATGCGGTGCGCAACCAGCAGATCAATTCGGTGGCCACCGGCGCGCGCGGCGGTTCCTCCACTGGTGCCTCAGTCTCCACAAGAGTGGAAACCATGGTGCCGCTGTCGGCCTTCACCAGCTTCGGACCGGGCACCACGCCTTTGTCGGTCAATCACCAGGGCCCGTTCGTCGCCACCACCTTCTCGTTCAGCCTGCCGCCGGGTGTGGCGATCGGCGATGCGCTGAACGCGATCCAGAAGACCATGGCCGACATCAATGTGCCGATCACGGTCCATGGTGAAAGCGCCGGCACCGCCCAGCTCTTCCAGAAGAGCTTTTCCAACATGCCCTTCCTGTTGGTGGCGGCGATCCTGACCATCTACATCACCCTGGGCATTCTGTATGAAAGTCTGATCCACCCGGTCACCATCATCTCCACCCTGCCGTCGGCGGGCGTGGGTGCGGTGCTGGCGCTGATGATGTTCAAGACCCAGTTCGACCTGATTGCCACCATCGGGGTGATCCTGCTGATCGGCATCGTCAAGAAGAACGCCATCATCATGATCGACTTCGCCATCGACCTGGAGCGCAAGGAGGGGCTCAGCTCCTATGACGCCATCTACAAGGCGTGTCTGCTGCGCTTCCGGCCCATCATGATGACCACCACCGGCGCCATCCTGGGCGCGCTGCCGCTGGCGATCGGGCTGGGCGAAGGTTCGGAACTGCGCCAGCCGCTGGGCATCTCCATCGTAGGCGGGCTGTTCCTCAGCCAGATCCTGACGCTCTACACCACGCCGGTGATGTTCCTGTACATGGACCGCTTCGGGAACTGGACGTCAGGATTTTGGAATCGCTGGTATCACGGCATGATGGGTGACAAACCCGAAGACCACATTCCCACACCGAAGCCTTCGCCGGCGGAGTGACAGCCGGCGCGCCGCGCGAGAATTCAGATATCAGAGGTTTGGCAGATCGTCCTGCGAGCCGGGCGCCCTGCCGTCATTGATCTTGGCGTTGCGGTTCTGGCGGTACAGGTTGCGGGTCGTCGCATAGAAGTCGATCGACGAACGCTCGATGGTTTCCACCTGGTCCAGGGTCGAGGCGCGGG
>CANBZE010000176.1 GCA_947373775.1 Alphaproteobacteria bacterium | reverse complement strand
ACCATTACTGAAATGCCTCACATTTCCGCCGCTTAAGGGAGAGCCCAATGAAGACCCGCGCCGCCGTCGCTTATGAAGCCGGAAAACCCCTGGTGATCGAAACCGTCGATCTGGAGGGACCCAAGGCAGGCGAAGTGCTGGTCGAAATCAAAGCCACCGGCGTCTGCCACACCGACGAGTTCACCCGTTCCGGCGCCGATCCCGAAGGGCTGTTTCCCGTCATTCTGGGCCATGAAGGCGCCGGCGTGGTGGTGGATGTGGGCCCCGGCGTCACGACCTTGAAGAAGGGCGACCATGTCATCCCGCTCTACACGCCCGAATGCCGGGTGTGCAAAAGCTGCACCTCGCACAAGACCAATCTCTGCACCTCGATCCGCAGCACCCAGGGCCAGGGCGTGATGCCCGACGGCACGTCGCGCTTTTCCATCGGCGGCAAGAAGATCCATCACTATATGGGCTGCTCGACCTTCGCCAACCACACGGTGATGCCCGAGATCGCGCTGGCGAAAATCCGCGAGGACGCGCCCTTCGACAAGGTCTGCTACATCGGCTGCGGTGTCACCACCGGCATCGGCGCCGTGATCAAGACCGCCAAGGTCGAGCCGGGCGCCAATGTCGTGGTGTTCGGGCTGGGCGGCATCGGTCTGAACGTCATCCAGGGCGCGCGCATGGCCGGCGCCAACATGATCGTAGGCGTGGACATCAATCCGGCACGCGAAGGCCTGGCCCGCCAGTTCGGCATGACGCATTTTGTGAATCCCAAGAACATCAAAGGCGATCTGGTGCCCCATCTGGTCGAGCTGACCAAGGGTGGCGCCGATTACAGCTTCGAATGCGTCGGCAATGTCGATCTGATGCGCCAGGCGCTGGAATGCACCCATCGCGGCTGGGGTGAAAGCATCATCATCGGCGTCGCCGGATCGGGGCAGGAGATCAAGACCCGTCCCTTCCAGCTGGTGACCGGCCGGGTGTGGAAAGGTACCGCATTCGGCGGCGTGCGCGGCCGCACCGAAGTGCCCCAGATCGTGGACTGGTACATGGACGGCAAGATCAGCATCGATCCGCTCATCACGCACAAGCTGCCCCTGGAACGCATCAACGAGGCCTTCGACCTGATGCACTCGGGCGAGAGCATTCGAACCGTGATTGAGTTCTAGGCCCGCTTAACGGCCCTTCAACTCGCCCTGGGCTGCCGCCATCATGGTGCGGAACTCCGGCTTTTCCATCAGGCGCAACGCCAGGAGAGTGCCAAACTGCTGGCCCGCCACTATGTCGCTGCGATAATGCACGCCGCAGACCAGCCGGCGTTCGGCATATTGCGATGCGCGCGCCAGGATGTCCTGGGACTTGGCAGGCATCAGGCTGGCCAGCACCACGCCCATCGAGAAAGCGCGGGTGGCGTGGCCGCTGGGATAGGAATTGGCGGCTTTGCCCGGCTTGACCGGGGTGCAAGTCTTGATCGCGGGCTCGGCGGCATAGGGCCGGTCGCGGTGGAAATAGGCCTTGGCGTCCTTGGTGTCGTCTTCTTCCTCATCGCCCACCAGGGTGAGCAGCTTGAAGGTCTGGGGGCTGGACGCCAGGTCGAAACCGGCTGCGTCGTTGAAGATGGTGGGCGTCTCGTTTTCCGCATCGCGTTTCGCCACGGCGCGGTCTTCGGCCGTGCTGCGAGCGGCGATGGCATGCAATTCGTCCATCTCACGGCTGGTGGTGGCCGCATCAGGCGGCGGCGGCAAATAGCGTCCGGCGGTGAAGTCACCCGGCGCCAGCATGCCGGCCTGGGCAGGGGCCGGGCCCAGCATCAGGGCGGCGCAAACAAGAAGTCCGTATCGCATGGGATATTCTCCTAGAAGCGTGCCTTGATGGTGATCTGGATGCTGCGCGAGGGCTGGTAGTAATACTGATCCAGGCTCGAGCCGCGGTTGCCGACATCTTCCACGCGGCTGCCGCCGATCGGCGCCTTGTCGTTGATGCCCACCGAGGCCAGGCTGCGGCTGTTCAGCAGGTTGTAGATGCCCAGGCCGAACTCCAGATTCTCGTAAGAGATGCTGGCCTTGGCATCCATGTTGCTGAAGGCACCCAGCTTGTAGAAGGTGGTGTTGGTGGCGTCGGAATATTGCTGGCCGATCACCTTGTCGATCAGCGAGAATTTCCAGATGCCGGATTTGTAGAAGATGCCCTGCGCCGAGGTCCACATCGGCGCCTGCTTGACCCACTTGCCGCCGGTCTTGGACGAGTTCAGCGAGCCGTTCAAGAATACCGACAGGCCTTCCAGCACGCCGTCAAAGGCATAGGTGCCTTCGCCCTCGATGCCCTTGTAAGTTGCGGTGCCGGTGTTGACTCCGCAGGTTTCGCCCGGCGAGCCGAAGATGGGCGCCAGGTTGCAGGCCTGGAAGACGATGTTGTTGTTCACGCCGATGTAATAGATGTCGGCGTCGAAGGTGAACTGGTCGGCATAATAGACCGTGCCGAACTGATAGTTCGTCGTGGTCTGCGCCTTGGGGAAGGTTGTGGCCGGCGTCTTCTGCTCGAAGGAGGAAATGTCCGGCACGTAGATGCCTTGCGCGTACTGCGCATAGACGCTCCAGCTGGGCTGCAGCTTGTAATTCGCCATCACGAAGGGCAGGTCGCGGGTGGTTGTGAACTGGGCGTTGACGGCTCGTACCGGCACGCTCTTCTGCTCCAGCGGGGCGCGGACATAATGGTCCCACCACACATATTTGAAGCCCGGCGTGATGGTCAGGTCCGGAAGGGGGTGCAGCTCCAGCTCGACGAAGGGCTGGTACTGGTTCCAGCCGGAATGTTCCTGATACTCGAAGAAGCCGCCGCCGAACGGAGCGGATTTGCCGCTCGCCACGTTGCTGGCATCGGGAAACTGCGGCCCCTTGAACGGGTTACACTCCACGGTTGTCTGAGCATAGCATTTGGTGGCGTCAAAGTCCGAGCGGGCGCGCTGGCTTGTCGAGCTTTCCCACCACACACCGGCGCGAACTTGGCCGGTCAGCCAGCCGAAATCGAAATCCTTGGCGCCACGAAAAATATTGCCCCAGACGCGAAAGGCGTTCTGCTTGGTATAGCCGGGAATGTCCGTTGGGAAACTCGTGGCGAGGGGGCCGTTGATGGTGACAAGCGTGCCGTTGCCCTGGGTAACGCCCTTGGAAATGTCCGCCAAGGTCTGCTGGACCGACAGGGTGCTCCGGGTCTTGTTGACATAGGCGTAGGTGTAGGACGTGTTGTCGATGGTGAAGCCGTTGCCCAGGTCGCCCTGCAGGCGCAGGTAATCCATGTCCGTTTTCTTGTGGACATGGTTATAGGGCGCGTAGGTGCCCGCATTGGGGTTGGTGATCTGCAGCCCGTAATTCTTGCCGAAGGTGGTGATCTGGGCCGCGGTGGCGCCGGAATTGTCTTCCAGCTGCTGGAACAGGCCGTTGTAGCTGCTGAACAAGGTGGCGGTCCAACCGGGCGCCAGGTCGGCCTGGAATTTAATGGTGTAGTTCTGCGCCGCGCTGGAATTGTAGGTCAGGTAACCGGAGGTATTGGTGTCCTGGTAATTGAGCAGCAGGCGGCTGTTAAAGCCGAGCACATTGATGTCGCCAGTCTGGACATTGCCGTTGAACAGGCTGGTGCCCCAGCTGCCGGCCGTGGCCTGCAACCGCGCGCTGCTGTTGGCCGTGAGCGCTTCCGAAAACAGGCTGACGGTGCCGCCATAGGTGGACGGGCCCAGGGTGCCGGCATTGCCGGGACCGCGATCCACGGCGATGGCGCCAATGGTGCTGGCCGGGAAATAGGATTCGGAATGGTGGCTGGGACCGTTGGTGTCGCCGAAGGGGATGCCGTCATAGCTGAGGCCGAAGCTGCCGTCGGGCAGGCCACGCAAGGTGTTCTTCACGCCATTGTCGGACAGGCCGGGGCCGTTCAGGTCGGTGCCGGTCATGCTGGGGGCGATGGCGAGCACGCTGGTATAGGTGCCGGTCTCGGCGACCGAATCCTCGATATAGGACTTGTTGATGATGGTCTGGGGCTCCATCGTTTCCAAAGACGCCTTGGCGGGCGCCGATTCCGGATCAAAGGCGGTGCCCGTGACCACCACGGTTTCGATCTCGCCGGCGCTTTGCGCGGCAATGGCCGGCATCGTGTTGACCGCCACCTGCTGGGCTTGGGCGCTGCCCGCCAGCGCGACAAACAACGCAGATACAGCGGCGGAGTTGCGCAGACGGTTCAAATGGATCGCAGACATGAATTCCCCTTTTTCAAATTCCCCGGGGCAAAACACAGACGGCGGCGGACTCGCCATTCGCGAATTCGCTTTGTTGCGGTTTGACCTCGTCTTTCGGGGCGGGTTTCACACGCGTATTTGACGGTCGGGTGACAGGCGATATACGAAAACCCAACCTGTCCGCGACACAGCGTCCAGTGGTGAAAAAGCGCGCAACTGTCGCGGTTCTGTCATAGATTGCCGGGCAGCGTGCGGACAGAAACGGAAACAATAACTTGAAGCTGCTGTTGGTGGAGGATGACCGGGAAACCGCGGGGCATATCGTTGATGCCTTGCAGAGGCACGGCCATGCCGTTGAACATGTGGATAACGGCACGCTGGGCCTGGCGCGCGCCATGACAGGCGAACACACGGCGCTGATCGTGGACCGCATGTTGCCGGGCATAGATGGGCTGACCCTGGTGCGCCAGTTGCGCGCGGAAGGGCACCAGATACCGGTGCTGTTCCTCACCACGATGAGCGGGCTGGACGACCGGGTTGAAGGGCTGGAAGGCGGCGCCGACGATTATCTGGTCAAGCCTTTCGCCTTTGTTGAACTCCTGGCGCGGGTGAACGCCATCACACGGCGTTCCGACGGCGCCGAGCCCACCAGGCTGCGCCTGGAGACCCTCGAAATCGACCTGATCCGGCGCACGGCCAGCCGCGACGGCAAGGCGATCGAGCTTCAGCCCCAGGAATTCCGCCTGCTGGAATATTTGCTGCGCAATGCCGGGCGGGTTGTGACCCGCACCATGCTGCTGGAAAATGTCTGGGACCTGCACTTCGATCCCCGCACCAACATCGTGGAGACCCATATGAGCCGGCTGCGCTCCAAGGTGGACCGGGGGTTCACC
>CANBZE010000175.1 GCA_947373775.1 Alphaproteobacteria bacterium | reverse complement strand
GGCGTTCATGGTGACATAAGACGGATAGACGATGGGCCCCGGCACGGTCTGCTGGGTGTGGCCGACATAGGTGCCGCCGAAAGTCGCGCCCCATACCCCCCAGCTTTGCGGATCGCTGGTCCAGGTGAGATAGGGACTGATCACGGCATGGGGCACCAGGGAGTCTTCATAATCGCCGCCGCGCCCCGGCAGGCTCGAAAAGTCGAACACGACATAGCTGCCGCCAAATCCGTTCTGCGGGGTCACGCCATAGGTGCGCGCCGGCACATAGGAGAAGCTGCGGTCCGGGCCCTTGATGGTGGTGTGCTGCAGCGAGCCCGCCAGGGTCATGCTGAGGTTGGGCGTTGCGACATAGCGCAATTCCAGCTCGGCGCCCTTGGCGCGGGTACCGCGCACATTGGTGACGCCGCCGCCCTGCACCAGCTGGGTCCGGTTCTGGACATACCAGTCCAGGCTGCCTTGCAGATGATCGTCCAGGGCGGTGAACTTCACGCCGGCTTCGTTGAGGAAACTGTTAGACAGCCAGGCATTGCCTGCCAGCAGACTGGTGGAAACCTGTGACGCCTGGCCGATCTCCAGCGCCGACGACTTGGCGCTGGTGACATAGGGCACCAGCCCCCACGGCGTTTTGTAAGATAGCGAGGCCGACCAGGTGAAACGCCCATCATGGCCGCGCCCCGATCCCGGCTCATAGGCCAGCACCCCGGCATCCACCGAGCGCACGGTGTAATCGTCGTAGCGGCCCCCCACCGTCAGGTCGAGACTGTCGTCCCAGACAAGATCGCTGGTGGCGAACGCACCGGCATCGGATGTGTTGGTGCGGACGTCATTTTCCCAACCCAGGCCCACGGCACCGGCCGGATCGACGTTGAACGGCGAGTCGATGATGTCGTTGGCGGCGGGGCCTTGGGAAATATCGCGCCGGTCCAGGGCGATGACGCCGCTGTTGAAGCTCTCTTTGCCGATGGCGTGAACGGTGCGGTAGGAGCCGCCCGCCACGGTCTGGGTTTTCAGCAGGCCGAAATCGCGCTTGATGTCATAGCGCAGTCGCGCCTCGCCGATCTGGGTGCGGTAGGAACCGGGAAAGCCGTAAGAGACAAAGCGGTCATTCTCCAGCGTATCGCCAAACAGCTGCAGGCGCAGGCTTTGGCCCTCACCCAGGGCCTTGGCCGCTTCCAGGACAGCGGTATGCGTGGCGGTGTTGGAGAAATCCACGCCCCTGGCGATATAGGCGGTGCGCGGATCCAGGGTGGTGGTGCCCACGCCGCCGTCCAGCTTGTGCGCGGCGTCGTTGCATCCCGCGCAGGCCAGCGCCGCGAAGCGGGGATCGAAGGTATAGGGATTGCCGCCCAGCTCGTTCAGGGTCAGCCGGCCATTGCCGTCAGCATCCTTCAGCGAGGTATTGCGGCCGGTGATGTAGGTGCCGTTGTCGATCAGCGCCTGGGTCAGCCGGTTCCAGCCCGGCGTCTGCACGTCGCCATTGGAGTGATAATACATATAGTCGGCGGCGAAGGACCAATCGCCGTCCGCCAGGTTGCCGGACAATTCCACCAGCTGGTGGCTAAGATGGATGCCGCGATAGAAGCTGTAACTGTCGTCCAGCTCGCCATAGACATGCACCCCGCCGCCCGCAGTGCCCAGCGCCACCGGCACGCTGAGTTGCGCCGTGGCATTGCGCTTGGAATAGCTGCCATAGGTCACGGTGGCCTCGCCGCCCAGCGCGTCACTGGCGGCGGTGGATTTGGGGATGAAGTTGACCAGGCCGCCGACTTTGCCCGCGCCATAGATGGGCGATGGCGGCCCGCGCAGGATCTCGATCCCGGCCGCATCGCTAAGCGGCGTGGAATAAGTGCCGCGGTTCTCGGCCCGCTTGAAGCCGCGGAAATAATTCTCGGCCAGGGTGCCGCGCAGCGACACCGCGCCTTCGACGCCATAGTAACTGGCGGTGTAGGCCGATGGCGTGATGGCGGTCAGGTCGTTGACGCCGGTGATGCCATAGCGCGCCACGGTGGTGTCGCTGACCAGGGTGACGGCACGCGGGGTTTCGATCAGCGGCTTGTCCAGCCCGAAGGCGGCGGTGCTGGCGCCGGCCTGCAACAGATGCACGGGATCGCCGGTGACGGTGACCGATTCCACGTCCTTCTCTAAGCTTTGGGCACGCGCCGGAACGGTAGCCGCCAACGCGGCGAGCCCCGCCCAAACAATCAGTCTCATTCTCATGGCGCGTACATAGTCATTCCCGGCCGAAATGCCATGTAACATTTTACGTTACTTTGTCCAACAAGTGATACTTGTGGGCTCTCATTTTGGCTAGTGAATTGTTCTTAAAGGGATTTCTTCCAACCAGCCGTCACGGCGGCGCTGCTGGCGATGGTCGCCCCGCTCATTTCCAGCGCCTGCAGGGCATGGCGGTGGAGGTCCGGCTCATAAGCGGCGCAGGCATCCGACGCGATGACGATATGAAAGTCGCGCTCGAATCCGTCCCAGGCCGAAGATGCCACGCAGCATTCGGTGGTCAGGCCGGCCAGCACCAAGGAGATCACCCCTGCGGCTTGCAGCTGTTCGGCCAGACCGGTGCGGGCGAAGGCGCTGTAGCGGGTCTTGGACACCACGGCTTCACCAGCTTGCGGCTGCGGCCCGATGAAGCCGGCGCCGCTTGTGCCTTCAACGCACAGCGCTTCATCGCCGCCCGGCTGTGTCAGCAGCCGCACGAAGATAACTTTGACGCCGGCGGCGCGCGCGGCCTCCACCAGGCTTTCGGCTTTGGCCAATGCGGCTTGCGGCGCGGTCATGTCCATGCCGCGGCGCGCCATCTCGCCCTCGGGACTGCCGAAATCCACCTGGCAATCGATCACCAGCAGCGCAGTACGGTCCGCCGTCATGCGAAAGCCTTGCGCAGCGCAGGCAGGATCTCGCGGCCGGTGATGCGCAGACCTTCCGCATAATCATCAAAGATGAACATCAGCCCGTCGATCTCGCAGTCCTTCAGGAAAGCTTCGATCTTGGCCGCGCAGGTGGCGGGCGCGCCGACCGCTGACTGGGTCATGAAGGCGCCCTGCGCCCGCGCCGCCATGGCATTTCCCTGTACCCCATAGCTTTGCAGCATGCCCAGCACGGCGCCCTCGTCCAGCCCATCGCGGTACTTCTGCGCCCGGGCTTCGGCTTCGGCATCGGTGGGGGCGGTGATCACGGTCATCATGCAATAAGTCCGGATCGGCTTGCCCAGTTCCGCCGCCAGCGCCTTGGCCCGGCGCGAGGCCTCGCGAATTTCGGCCTCGTCGCGGCCGCCGATGAAACAGCCATCGGCTTCGCGCACCGAAAATTCAAAACCCCGCTGGGATTGGCCAGCGCAGATCAGGAACGGGGCATGCAGCGGCTTGGGTTCACTGACGCAATTCTGGAAATCGAAATACTTGCCTTTGAAGGTCACACTGGGTTCAACCCAAAGCCGCTTGACGATCTTGGTCCATTCCTCGGTCAGGTCGTAACGCGCATCATGGTCCAGCGACGCGTCCCAGGCATCCATCTGCTCGAATTCGCCGCGGTAGGCGCCCGCCACGATGTTGAGCCCGGCCCGGCCGCCCGAGATGTGGTCCAGGGTGGCGATCATTTTCGCCGCCACCGCCGGATTGTGCAGGATGGCATGCAAGGTCGCCCAGACTTTCACACGGCTGGTGATCGCGGCAATCCCCGCCAGCATGGTGACGGCTTCCAGGCTGTGGCCCCAATGGCCGGTCTCCCCGCCAAAGCCACGCCACTTGCCCATCGCCATGACAAAATCCAGGCCTTGGCTTTCCGCCAGCAGCGCGGCCTCGCGGTTTTGGGCCCAGCCGCCATCCAGCACGGGGGTGTTGCGGCTGACGATCCACCCACCGTTGGCGATTGGTAGAAACACGCCGAATTCTTTCATGCCCCGCTCCGGTGCGGCGGCCGCATGGTCGCCACTGCCAGCATGACCAGCGCCACGGCAATCGAAAGCGCGATGAAGAAGGGCATGAAGCTGCCGGTGTGATCGCGGGTCAGGCCCGCCAAGGTGGGCGCCACCGCGCCGGTGGTGGCGATCAGGTTGACGGTGGAGAACAGCTCGAGGTAGGGCCCGCGCCCAAAATAATCCAGCAGCAGAATGGTGGCCGCGAAGAAGGTCAGGCCGTAACCGATGCCGATGCCCGCGGCATAGACCAGCATCATCGGCACATCGCGCGCCGTGCCCAGCGCCAGCAGGCCGGCGATCAGAAAGCCCAGCGAGACCGCCAGCAAGATCTTGGCATTGACGAAGCGGGTCAGGATGCCGCCCGCCAGCCGCGCCGCCGAATTCAGCAACCCTTCCACACTGAGCATCGAGATGGCAATGGCCGCCCCAACGCCATTCTGGGTCAGGTGCGCCACCGATACGGTGTTGGCGGTGATGCCGCAGAACAGGAAGGCGGCATAGGCGGCGGCGATGATCCAGAATTGGCGGGTCTGCAGCGCATCGCGCAGGGTCCAGCTTTCGGTGGAGATGTCGGGGTCTTCTTCAGCCTTCGCCCCGATATTGGTTTTGGCATCCACCAGAAATGCCGCCGCGATCCCGGTCAGCACCACCAGTCCGCCGGCGATCATCCAGTATTCGCGCCAGGCCGAGGGGTTGTGGCCCGTGACCAGCAGGAACAGCAGCGGCCCGGCCACGCCGCCCAGCCCGCCGATGGTGAAGAACAGCCCGATGGAAAAGGACGGCCGCGCAAAAAGCCGCGACAACAGATAAGTGCCGGGCACCGAATCCAGCAGGGTGAAGCCCAGCCCCGCCAGCGAGGCGCCGGCGAAATACATGATCAAGCCGTCGGTGCGAGCCAGGCAAAGGAAGGCCAGCCCCATCACCACCGATCCTGCCAGCAGGCAGGCGCGGGCGCCGAAGCGGCGGATCAAGCTGGCGGGCACGGCGCTGGTGATGCCATTGAACAGGCCGAGCAGGCCAAAGCCCGTGCCGGCCTCGGTCCAGCTCCAGTGCAGCTCGGCGACCATGGCGGGCAAGGCCAGGCCCAGTGAGGCATAGGTCGTGGCGGTGATGATGAAGAACAGGGCGCTCATCAACCCCAGCGTCAGCCAGGCGCGCCCGCCGGTACCAGTCATC
>CANBZE010000174.1 GCA_947373775.1 Alphaproteobacteria bacterium | reverse complement strand
TTCGGACATGTACTTGGCTGCGAAGTCCAAATCCGACCGCGCTTCAACCACAGACAGCGCCAAATGGGCCGGTGAGATGCTGTTTTCTGCACGCGGGTCGGCATTCAGTGCGGTGAAATCCAAATTAGTCGAAACAGTAAAGCCGCCGCCGTGCGGGACGATCCTAAAATACCAGCCATTCGGCAACTTTAAATCTGGTAATCTTTCCACCAGTGCCTCCCTCACCGCGCTGTGGACGTAGTTAGGGTCTGAAAGATCGGCGCGCGCATGGGCGATAACGCCTTGTCCTGCGTTAGGATCGCCTTCTTGATTTTGAGAAAATTCGATGTGTCGTAAAAAGCGCTCTGCTTTGGATCGCACCGCTCTACTATCTCCGAGTGTACGTTCAAATGCGCTTTCGACTAGATGCTTCTTTTTGTATTTGCGACCGTCTACGTGCCGCACGAGAGTTGCAGCCCCAAGATCGTGAACAACCTCTCCGAACACAGTTGTGTTTGATTGCGCCATAAGATTGTCGGTGAGGAAGGTGGCAGTCACTCGTTTCTCGTTGAGCAATCGAAGTAGGGTGTCTGGCCCAACTGATCGAAGGATTGCGCTGAGATTTTCCCCGTCTAGCAACAGATGGACTTTTCCATAAAATAATAGCGTTTCAGCAAAAGCTCCGGGGTCTATGACCTGGGTTCTGTCATGTCGCCTTATGACGATTTGCTCAAACACTAATTGCGTCCCTCGAAAATTTTGGCGGGGGCAAGGTCTGAAGACCACTTCCCAGATCGGCGGCATTTTTCTGCAAAAATCTGAACGTTTATGGAGCTGCCTTGCCCGCGTGAGTTCTCCCCAGTACCGTGGAGTAATAACCTGGGGAGGTCAAAGTGAAAGCGATTGGCGGGGCTTTATGGCTTTTGGGAATGGCGGTCTTTCTTTATGCCGCGTTTGGCTTCGACGTTAGCATACCGTCATCGACCACGGGATCGCCTTTCGGTGGGCCGGATCGAATCGTCAATATGGATTTACAGCAGCGTCAATTGCTCCTCGCGCTAGCCGGATTGGCGATGTTCATGTCCGGTGTGCTTGTCCACGCAATCGGGGAAGGTGTCAGCGCTATCCGAGGCGAAACGAGTACCTCTACCCCTGGTTATGTGCCGGAGGTGGCGGACTCCCCGATGCTGAAAGATGAGGACATCGGTGCTGAGGAAATGGAGCGCCTTGGCATCACTTTCGCTGAAGGGCAGTTTCGGCTCGGGCCATTCCGCTATGATCGTCTCGTAGACGCTGTGGCCTACGCTAAACGGCCTCAATCTAACGCTTAATGGCTGCTGTCCTAAGACGATGTAGCGCGGGCGGCTTGGCCTTATTTGGGCCGACGCGTGCCCATGATGGCGGCGTGCTATGCGGCCGCTAGCGTCGCCTGTGGGCGCTTGTCATTCAAACGCGCCCGGTTCGGGCGCGTTTGAATGGTGCGGTCGAGAAGACTCGAACTTCCACGGGTTGCCCCGCTACCACCTCAAGGTAGTGCGTCTACCGTTCCGCCACGACCGCACAGTCCAATGGGAAAAATCCCGGTAGGACGGGGGGTTTAGCAAGCGCGCCCGCTCAGGGCAAGTCATTAGCCAGCGCCTCTTAAAGCGCAAATCCTTGCGGTTTCTGGCCCGCCTGGCAGGCCTCCCACATCCGCAAGTAAGCGGCCTCGATGCGCCGGCGGAACAGGTCGGTATCGAACAGCGGGCATTGGCGGGTGAGGCGGCTTTTGACCGCCGCCAGCGCCTGCGGCTGTGTTGCCAGCCGGACGGCCAGCGCTTCGAACTCCTCCTCCGACTGAGTCACCAGCTCCGGCAGGTTCGCCGCCAAAAGCAGGCTGGTGGCGACACGGCCGGGGAAGGTGCTGCCGGTCTGGGTCACAATCGGCACGCCCGCCCATAGCGCATCGCTGCCGGTGGTGTGGGCATTGTAGGGCAGCTGGTCCAGGAACAGGTCGGCCAAGCTCAGCCGCGCCAGGTGCTTTTCCGGCGGCAGATGCTGGGCATAGAGGATGCGCTCCGGCGCCACGCCATGTGCCGTCGCGTGCCGGGCCATGTTCTGGGCCAGCGGCGAAGGGCCCTGCAGCAGCCACAATACGCTGTCCGGAACCTGCTTGAGGATGCGCATCCAAGCGGCGAAGGTTTCGGGCGTCAGCTTGTAGACGTGATTGAAATTGCAGAACACAAAGCCCGTGTCCGGCAATCCGGCTTCGGTGCGCGTGGGAATGGGCGCCATCTGGCGGCCCCGGTCGTCATTGGCCTGATAGCAGCCGGGCAGGGTCACCACCGCTTCCTCATAGAAGCGCTCTTCGCCTTCCGGGATCACCACCCGATCCGCGATGATGTAATCCATATAGGGCGCGCCCAGGGTGCCGGGAAAACCCAGATAGTTGACCTGGACCGGCGCGGATCGCTGCGCGAAGACGCCCATGCGGGGCCGGCCGAACCAGCCATTGAGATTGACCAGTATGTCGACGCCGGCGTCCCGGATTTTCTGCGCCGCCTCGCTGTCGCTGAGGCCGCCGATATCGATCCATTCGTCAAAGGCGCTTTTCAGCCGCCGGCTCATGGCATCGGTGTCGGCACTGCCATTGTCCACGGCGATGACGTCGAACGTCTCGCGGTCATGGCGCTCATAGAGTCCGGCCATCAGGATGGCAGTGGCCTGTTCGCGGAATTCGCCGGAGAGATATGCGAGGCAAATCTTGCCGCCGGACTTGCGCGCGAACGCCGGCGCCGTTTCGGCCGCCGGCGGATGCGTGACATTGGCAAAAATGCGTGCACAGGTCTGGCTGTCGGCAGGATTTTCCGACAGCGCCTGGAACATGAAGGGCCGCGCCACGGGCGCGCCGGCGCGGACCCCTGCGATCAGGCGCGCTTTCTCTGCCGCAAAATCGGTCCAGTCCGCCACCTCCATTTTCAGGTGCAGCACGCCGCCTGGCAGGAACGGCATGTCCGGCGCCAGCGCCAGGGCCCGCTGCAGATCGGCGCTGGCCCGCGCATAATCCTCGCCGGCTTCCCAGCGCGTATGGCTCCAGCGCGTATAGCCGCGATTGTTCAGCGCTTCGATGTGATTGGGGTTCAGCGCCAGGACCTTGTCGTAGGCCTCCAGCGCTTCAACGGCGCGGCCGCGGTCGCCCAGGATCGCGCCCCGCCGGAACAGCGCCTGGATGTCGCGGGGATTGAAACGCAGCGCCTGTTCGTAGCTGGCCAGCGCTTCTTCAATGCGAAACAGCGATTGCAGCGTGTTGCCGCGGTTGGTCCAGGTGTCGGCATCGGGCGCGATGGCCAGTGCCCGGTCGTAATGGTCCAGCGATTCGGCGAAGCGCCCCATCAGGTTCAGAATATTGCCGGCATTGACCAGGACGCCGGCATGGCGGGGATTGAGCGCCAGCGCCGGCTGCATCATCGCCAGCGCCTCCTCGGGCCGGCCCTGTTGCACCAGAAGAACGCCCAGCATCTGCCGCGCCGCCAGCATGCGCGCGTCCACGCCCAGCACCTGGCGGTAGAGCTGCTCGGCTTCGACCAGCTTTCCACGCTGGTGAAGGACAAGGGCCTGGTTGTAAACGTCCTGCAATCGCTTTCCTTCGCTTGCACCTTGCGGCGTTAGGCTTAAAACTGGCCCATCATGCCGCTTCCCGCCGACATTACCGTGGTGATGACATCGTGCAACCGTCACGATCTGTTGGCGCGCACCCTTGAGAGTTTTCGTGCGCATGAAAGTGAAGGCCGGGTGGCGCGCATCCTGGTGGGCGAGGACGGCGATGCCGATCCCGGCGAGGTTTGCCGCCGGTTCGGCGCGGAATATTTTCGCACCGGTGAGCGGGTGGGCCAGATCAAGCTGATCGACCGTCTCTATTCCATGGTGGACACGCCCTATATTTTCCACCTGGAAGATGACTGGCTGTTCGACCGTTCCGGCTTCATGGAGAAGAGCCGCGCCCTGCTGGAGGCCGACCCCAAAACCCTGCTGGTATGGCTCAGGGCCTGGAACGACACGTTCGAACACCCTGTGGGCTATGCCGCGCCCGACCGCAGCTGGGGCCAGATGGCTTTTGATTTCTGCGGCTTCTGGCACGGTTTCACATTCACCCCTTCGCTGCGGCGGCTCAGCGATTACCGGCTCCTGCCGGGCGGCGGCTTCCAGCATTTGCCGCGCACGATATTCGTGAAGGCCTACAAACCGGCCGCGGCGCTGCGCTTCGAAATAGAAGCGAGTATTTTCTATCGCAATCTGGGCTATCGCGCCCTGATCCTGGATGAAGCCGGTTATGTGCGGCACATCGGGGGCGAGCGGCATGTCAAACATCCCGCGGATGCGGCGAACGACCTGAGCGGCATGCGGCGCAATGGACCATGCCCCTGCGGTTCGGGGATGAAACTGAAACATTGCCACGGCGCCCTGGCCTGAGCCTTGCCTGGCCCCGGACCCTGCCGCACACTGGGGCAAACAAGAATATCGGGGCGGCCCATGCGAAAATTTGTTCTGGCTTTTCTGCTGTTGCCGGCCGCTGCGCTGGCGCAGACCGCAAATCCACTGCCCAAGCCCGATCTGACGGAAATCTGGTCGCCGGTGCCGCCCAAGGTGGAGCCCGGCAAGATGCCGGGTCAGCCGCCATCCGACGCCATCCTGCTGTTCACCGGCCGCGACCTGTCAGGCTGGGAAAGCGCCAAGGGCGGACCGGCGCAATGGGCCGTGGAAAATGGCGAGATGGTCGACGTGCCCAAGGCCGGCGACATCCGTACCAGCCAGGTGTTCGGTGACATCCAGTTGCATGTGGAATGGATGGTTCCGGTCTTGCCGCCGGACCGCAAGGGACAGGATCGGGGCAACAGCGGCATCTATCTGCAGGGCCTGTATGAACTGCAGGTGTTGGACAGTTATGACAACCCGACTTACGTCAATGGCGAGGCGGGCGCGATCTACAAGCAGTCGGCGCCGCTGGTGAATGCGCTGAAGGCCGCGCCCAACTGGCAGGCTTATGACGTGGTCTATTACGCACCGCGCTTCTACCAGGACGGCACATTGGCCGAGCCGGCGCGCGTCACCGTTTTCCTGAACGGCGTGCTGGTGCAGAGCAATTTTCCGATCAA
>CANBZE010000173.1 GCA_947373775.1 Alphaproteobacteria bacterium | reverse complement strand
CCGGAGATTTCCGCCAGCCTGCGTCCCGCGGCATGCTGCAATTCGAACATGTCCACGAACTGGTGCGAGGCCGCTTCCACGGCGCGGCGCACTTCGGGCAGCTCCAGCGAGCCGCCGACATACGTATAAGTGCCGCGCGCATTGATCAGCGGGCGGATGCCCAGCTTCTCATAGGCATTGCCCAGCGTCTTGCTGGATACGCTCTTGGCGAAGCTTTGCGTCGCCATGGTGGCGAACAGCGGCGTGGCGGCCATCAGCTTGAGGAAAGCGCGGCGGCGGGCGCCATTCGAAACGGAATTGGACATGGAATTTTCCCTCAGCTTGACGCGGGGGAGCCTATCCCAACCCGGACCCTTTTCAATTGCGCATGAAAAACCCGCCGGGTGCGCCGGCGGGTCTTTACAAAAAACTTACATGCGGCTTCAGCGGGCGGCTATCGACTTCTTTATCGCGTCCAGGGTGCGCTCGATGGTTCGCTGGGTCAGCATGCGGCCGATTTCCGCGCTGGCATGGCGGGGATCACCTTCCACCCCGTTCTTGCCGTTGCCCGCTTCCAGCCGTTCCTTATGAACCATGGCAGGGTCGATATACATCATCTGCGAGGTGTCGCGGACGTCGGAGTGATTGCCGAACTCTTCCTTCTTGATGCCCATCTTCATCATCTCGGCCTGATCGCCCGCCATGTCGCCGCGGTAATAGACGGAGATGGCATGCACGCGAACGGGCGTCGCGGCCCATTCGGCGTTCAGCTTGGCGGCGACGGCATCCTGGCCGGCAATGTCGGAACCATGATCGCCGATCAGCACGATGTCGTGGAAGCCATGCAGTTTCAGGCTGCGCGCCACGCCTTCCACCACCCCGGCATAGACATCTTCGGGCACGCCGATGGTGCCGGGATATTTCAGATGGCCCTGGGGCGGGTCGTATTTGCCTTCCGGGGTGAAGTTGATCGGCGAGGTCACCAGCGCATTGCCCAGCCGGTGCGCAATGGTCTGGGCGTTGGCGAAGACGCGAAAATTGTGCTTGCCGGTGGCCATGGCGGGGCCGTTCTGTTCGGTACCGCCGGACGGCACGATCACCGTTGTCTTGCCAGCCGCGATGGCGTCGCGGATTTCATACGACGTCATCCGCTCCATCAGGACATTATCGGCGGCCATGGCGGGCGTGCCCAAACAAAGAACAGCAATCAGAGCCAGGTATTTCTTCATCGGGGGCCTCCCAGCCATTCTTGTTTTTATGCCCGTGTCAGTGGATGCGCTTGACCTTGTAGATCTTGCCATCGTCCTTGATCGTCATCAGATAGACCCGCATCGCGTCCGGCGTGATGGTGACTTCCATTTCTTCGGCGGGCTTGTGCCAGCGGGCGGGATGATAGACCGCATCTTCGGCTTGCTGTTCCCACACTTGGCCGTCCTGGAGGGTGACGGTGAAATATTTGGCCGTCTTGTCGATCTCATAGGACTGCATCGGCATGTTCTTCACGACGGGCTTGGGGCTGGTGAAGATGCCGGCGAACATGCCGCGTTCGCGCGGCATGGGCGGCGGACCGGCCGGCGACGCAGGCGCCGGCGGCATGGCGGATGCATATTGCTGTGGCACCGGCACGGGCGCGGGCACCGGTGGTCTTGCTGCCGCCGGCCCCGCAAGGCCCAGTTGGACGCGCATTGGAGCTGCGGCGGCATAATAACAGTCCAGCCAGGCGCGGTCGGCGCCCTGGCGCATGCATCCGGCGGCGCTGGACACGGCTTCATCACGCACCGCTTCGTCGCGCGGCACGCCGCCGGCGGGCGGCGCCGATGCCAGTTTGAGCTGGCCGGGCAACGCAGAGGCCAGGCCCAGCGCGGCGCGCACCGGTTGGGCGGCGCCGTAATAGCAATCCAGCCACTGGCGGGAATCGCCGATCACGCCGCAGCGGATCGCGCCCGTCAGCGCGTCATCGCGCGGCCGCGCCGAAGCGGGCGCCGCCATGATCAACAGTGCGGGAACCAGAACCAACCAGATATGACGCATGCATTTCCCCAAACTGGTGCGCAAGGGCGACCCGCGCACTTATCTAACGCATTGCCGGATTGAAACAAAATCAAGCGCTGCGAGCAACCTGGCTGACTCAAAGTTAATGGACCTGGGGGCAATTATGCCCGGTTTGCGGCCTTAATATCCGGTGGAAGGGAAAGCTGGACAATGCTGCGCGCGCTGTCGTCGATCATCATGATTGCTGTCACTTATGGACAGGCTTCGGGGCTGACTGCTCAACGATGCAGGGTGGCGCGCACTGTCAGCAAACTGTAAGCAGGGTTGCCATGACGGTGTTTCCTTCCCAAACTCTACGGATCGGGCGACAGGGGAACAGCGCATGATCACGGAGCGTAACAAAATTCCTGGCCGGGCGATTGCCGCCCTCACGCTTCTTCTGTTGGCCGGCGCGGCCCGGGTGGATGCGCAAACCCCGCCCGCGGGCGAAGCCGACATCCTGATCCAGAACGGTCATGTCGTGGACGGCACCGGCGGCCCTTGGATGCAGGAAAATGTCGCCATCAAGGGCGACAAGATCGTTTATGTCGGCCGCGCGCCCGTGAAGGCGAAAAAGGTGATCGACGCCACCGGCAAGATCGTCTCGCCCGGGTTCATCGACATGCATTCCCATTCCGAGTTCGGTCTGGCCATGGACGGCCGCGCGCTCTCCAAGATCACCCAGGGCGTCACCACCGAAGTGATGGGCGAGCATCTGTCGGCCGGCCCGGTGCTGGGACCGGCGGTGGACGATCCCATGATGGTGACGCCGCCCGTCAAGCGGACCTGGACCACCCTGGGCGGCTGGTTCTCTTATCTGCAGAAGAAGGGCATCGGCATCAACGTCGCCTCTTATGTGGGCGCCGGCCAGGTGCGCGCTTCGGCCATGGGCTACCAGAACCGCGAGCCGTCGACGTCCGAAATGGCCCGCATCAAACAGCTGATCCGCCAGGCCATGGAAGAGGGCGCCTTCGGCCTGTCCAACGGCATGTCCTATGTCCCCAACATGTTCTTCTCGACCGCCCAGTTGATCGAGCTGTGCAAGGTCGCCGGCGAATATGGCGGCATCTTCACCATCCATATCCGCAATGTCGGGCCCGATGATCCGCGCGACAAGGGGCTGAAGGAAGCCATCGAAATCGCCAAGGGCGCCCATATCCCGGTGGAGATTTTCCATCATGGGGCCAGCGCCGGCATGGATCCGGACGACTTCATCCGCGATACCGAACAGGCGCGCGCCGATGGCGTGGACATCACCGGCAATTCCTATCCGTATGAAACCGGCTGGACCTATCTGACCCAGTCGCTGCCGGCCTGGGCGCAGGAAGGCGACAGCGCCGCCATCGTGGCGCGGCTGCAAAAGCCCGACACCCGCGCGCGCATCCTGGCAGAAATGAAGGACCGCAATTTCGCGACCTTGAAAGTCGCCTCGGTCAACCTGGACTATGACGGCAAGATGCTGACCCAGATCGCCACCGAGATGCATGTCTCGCCGTCGGAGGCGCTGCTCAACATCCTGGTCAAGCAGAAGGGCGAAGGCTTCCAGATCGGGCTTCCCACCGGCGCGCGCGCCAAGATCGTCGCCCGGATGCTGAACAATCCCTGGATGGACATCGGTTCGGACGGCATCGCGCTGCCCGCCGATGTGCACACTTCCTTCGGCAGCCCGCATCCGCGCTCCTTCGGCAGTCACACCCGGCTCTTGGCGGAATATGTACGAAACCAGCATGTCTTCACCTTGGAAGAAGCGGTGCGCAAGATGACCTCGCTGCCCGCCGACCGTCTGGGCCTGGCCGACCGCGGCATCCTGCGCCAGGGCATGAAGGCGGATGTGGTGGTGTTCGATGCCGCCACCGTCCAGGACATGTCGACCTATGAAAATCCGGCGCAATATTCCAAGGGCATCGACCTGGTGCTGGTGAACGGCAAGGCTGTGGTCGCGGACGGCAAGCCCACCAACGCCTTGCCCGGTCAGGTGCTGCGCGGTCCCGGCTACAAGCCCGGTACGCCGTAACGGGGAAGCAGCGATGATTTTGCGGCCCAAAAAACTGCGACAAGGTCTTCTGGTTTCCACCATGGCGTTGGCCGTGGCCGGCATGGCGCAGCCTGCATCGGCGGCGCCCTGGACGCGCGGTTTTGTGGTCAGCGCCTATGAGTATGCCTTCCGCTATGGCGGACGTTCCGATTTCACGCGAGCTGCGGAAATCGAGCCAGGCGTGGATTGCCCGCATGGCAGCGGCACCCATTTCGCCGACGACCAGAAAACCTTGAAGGCGCTGGCGCGGCAGAAATGGCGCGATCCTGACCAGGTGCAGAAAATCTCCGCCCCGCCGGGCCTGGACAATGTGCGCGCCCCCAACCTGACGCGCTTCTTCATCTGGGACCGCGCACTTTCCTATCGCGGCTACAAGAACAAGATCGAGACGTATGTGAATCCGTTCGCCGCGGAAGATCCGGGCCAGCCCCAGGTCACCAGCCGCATCGGCGACGGCTTCAACCTGGACGGCAAGGTCAAGGGATCTGATTTCGTTAGCCCGGATGGCGAACGCGGCATCGACAACAACCTGTACCGGGCCTGGGGCTGCGATGCCCCCTGGCGCGGCAACGGCAACGCCACCCTGGACCTGCGCGCCAACGACAAGATGCAGGAAGGCCTTTACACCATGGTCGTCCGCATTTCGGGCAACAAAGACCCGATGAACGATGACGATGCGGTGGTGGAGATCGGCTATTCGCCGGACAAGATCGTCAAGGATGCCCGCAACGCTGTGGCGATCGATTATTCCTATCGCATCCTGCAGCCCGAGCAGTACACGCGGCTGAAAGCCAGGATCAAAAACGGCGTGGTGGAGACCGAGCAGGTCGAACATCTGCACAGCCCGCGCATCGCCTGGTTCTATGACCAGACCGGCGACACCAATTTCACCAAGGGCAAAATACGCCTGACCCTTGCGCCCGACGGTCTTTCGGCAACCGGCCTGATCGGCGGCTATCGCAACTGGCGCGACCTGTATGCCGAAAACACCTTTGCACAGGACGGCGGACAACAGGGCATTCGCGAACATGAAGATCATGTCGCGCTGTATTATGCCTTGCGCCGCAACGCTGACGGCATGCGCAATCCCGGGACGGGACGGTATGACGGCATCTCGTC
>CANBZE010000172.1 GCA_947373775.1 Alphaproteobacteria bacterium | reverse complement strand
CCGCATCATTGTCGCGACCCGTAATGGAAACCTGGTGGCACTTGATTCCGCGACGGGCGAGCTGATCAGGAAGTTCGGCACCAACGGCACCGCGAATTTAAAAACGCCGGACATACTCAACGGTTCTCCCAATGCCTATTTTGGATTTTCCTCTCCGCCAACGGTGCTGGGAGACGTCATCGTGACCGGCGGCCGTGTGCAGGAAGCTCCCGCACTGGGTGCGTCGGGCGACGTCCGTGGTTTCGATGTCCGCACAGGCAAGCATCTATGGACATTCCATAGCATTCCGCAGCCCGGAGAGCCCGGACATGACACATGGGAAGGGGACAGCTGGAAGCGGCGCTCCGGCGTGAATGTCTGGACCACCATCATCGGCGATGCCGAACGCGGTATCGTTTACCTGCCGCTTGCCGCGCCCACTTTCGATCGTTGGGGCGGCGACCGCCATGGCGAAAACCTGTTCAGCGATTCCATCGTCGCGGTGGATGCCAAGACCGGAAAATATCTTTGGCATTTCCAGACGGTGCATCACGATATCTGGGACCTGGATCTGCCCAGCGCGAATTTGGTCAGCGTCAAACAAAATGGAAAGGCGATTCCCGCAATCGCTGTGATGAACAAAACTTCCATTCTCTTCCTGCTCAACCGCGTTACCGGAAAACCGCTGTTTGAAACAAAAGAAGTGCCCGTCCCGATCGACACCGACGTTCCCGGGGAAAAACCATGGCCGACCCAGCCCATGTCCGTGACGCCGCCTCTGGCCAAAACAAGTTACGCCCAGGGAGATGTTGCGGACGTCACGCCGGAGCTGAAGTCCTTCTGCGAAAAACTGATTGCTGAAAAGCATGTGGTGCCGGCCAAGCCGTTTCAGCCGTTGCGGACGGATTCTGCCGTCGCCAGTTTTCCGGGCAGCCTGGGTGGTGTCGATTGGGGCGGCGCTGCGTTCGACCCCGGGCGCGGCGTTCTGGTGGCCAATACCAACAACCTGGCGGCTTTGGCCACGCTGATTGCGCGCACCGATGGCAGCTTCGAGATGCGGGACGGATATCTCTATTTCTGGAATCCGAAGACGCGACAGCCTTGCAACGCGCCGCCCTGGGGGCAATTCAGCGGGGTGGACGTCAACACCGGCCAGATCAAATGGCAGGTGCCGCTCGGCGTCAGCGACGAGTTGCCCGCCGATCAGCGCAATACCGGCCGCATCAATCTCGGTAATCCCATGGTCACGGGCGGGGGGGTGGCCTTTATCGGTGCAACAGACGATAGCCGGTTTCGCGCCTTTGAAACGATGACGGGCAAGCTTTTGTGGGAGGTCAAGCTGCCGGCAACGGCGTCAACCGGCCCGGTCAGTTACCGCGGAAAAGACGGGCGCCAATACATCGCGGTTGTCGCCACCGGCGGCAACAATGCAGGGGTGCCGGCCAGCGCAGACGATGTGGTCGCCTTCGCGTTGCCTGCCGGACATTGAATTCCTGTCCTGCTCTCACGGCGTAGAAGGGGATGAAACACCCAGAGAATTCAGCTTGTAGGCAAGTGTATAGCGTTCCTCGTAGCAAGAGCGTGAAGGCACATTGCCCCGATGCAATATCGCGCCGCGTGCGATAACCAGCCGGCCCGGTCGCGGCGTAATCGCAAGTTCAGCGTCCTCTTCATCATTGTAATAGATGGTTTCACCGCCCCAGTCGGCCTGCCATTCAAGATTCGCATAATAGAGCGCCGTGACATGCTGCTCGCCAGGGTCGCTATCACGGTGCAGATAGTAACTGTCGCCATAGACACTGCAATTGACATAGGCCCGCTGGTCGGAAAATCGTTCGTCCGGCAGCAATCTTTCGACTGCCTGTCTCAAGCTGTTGAGAAAAGGGTCGACCGCAATTCGCTCCGGCGGAATCTCGGACACAGCGGCAAGGCCGGGTACTCCAGGCCGGCTTTTTTCCTTCCTGAAATAAGGCAATGTTCGTGCGAGGTTGCCGACCTGTTGCACCATCATTTGGTCAATCAGGTTGTCGCAAACGAAAAGCTCTCGGCCCGAGATCAACGACTTGCGGATTTTGGGTTCTGGGTCTGGCATCTTGCTCTCGCGGGCCCCGGCAGGTTGCAGCGATAATGTTTCAGGACCCCGGCCCGATGGCAACGGGCGCGCGGCCGCGTCGGCCGGGCGATCATCGGCTTACCGCACCCGGGCGCCCGTTGTCTGGCGGCGTGACATGGCTTACCAAAAGGGCCGCGGCATTTGTGGGGTCTGGTCATGCGGTTCAGATTTCTTCTGGTTGGGCTTGTGCTTCTGACGCAGGGTGCGGTTGCCGAGCCCACGCGGGATGAGGTCATGTCCGGTGCTGCCCGCTGCGCTGGAATCGCGGAAAATCGCATTTGGCTTGATTGTTTCTACGGTTCCGCCCAGCCCATGCGCGCGATTTTGGGACTTGCCCCGGCGCCGCCTGTCCAGACCAAGCTGGTACCCCCGCCTGGGGCGGCCTATTCCAGTTCCGAAACCAGCCGGTATGCGCCGCCGCAGAAATCGCGCGGCTTCATCGCCGAAGTTTTAGGCTCGTCCAAGCCTTTTGCCAGCAACGTGCCGATGGAATCCTACAAATTTGCGCGGAACGGGACTTTCACGGTGGTTTTGAAGAACGGCCAGACCTATCGCCAGGAAGAATCCGATCTTGTATTTGCCAAATGGAACAGGCCCGCGGAGACTTATCTGGTCACCATTGTCAGCGCCTCTGACAAATTTGTCCTCAAGGTCAAGGACGAACCGGGCATCACCTATCATGTTCGCCGCATGTAGCGATGCACATCGCCCTGTTCGGTCTGTTGGCGGAGCGAATTTTGTACTATTCTGACGGAATGTTTCACTACGCTCGCTATAAAACCAAACGACGCGACGCGTGATGAAAAAGCCCGGGCGAAAAAAGGGAAGCACCGCCTTGTCCCCACCCCGCAGCCCAAAAGGCAAAAAGGGTCCAGCGGCCGCAGCAGATCCTGCGCAGTCTTTCCGGGCTGCGTCGGCTGCAAGCGGTGACCGCGCCAGGGTTGTTACCATCACCGATGTCGCCCGGCGGGCTGGTGTTGGCGAAAGCACCGTCTCACGCGTGCTGCGCAATCAGGGGTCGGTTTCGGAGTCTGCACGCGGCAAGATCCTCGAAGCCGCCGCCGATCTGAATTATGTGCCCAACCGGATCGCCGGCACCTTGGCGTCGATGTCATCCAAGTTGATCGGCATCGTCGTCCCCTCGGTCGGCAACACAGTGGTGCCGGAGGTTCTTGCCGGAGTGAACGCGGTTCTGGAGGCCGCCGGATTCCAGCCGGTGATCGGGGTTTCGAACTATGATGCACTGCGCGAGGAAGCTCTTATAGAGTCGATCCTCAGCTGGCGGCCTTCAGGTATCTTGGTGGCAGGGCTTGAACATACAGATCGCGCGCGGGCGATGCTCAAGGGGTGTGGCGTGCGGGTGGTCGAGCTTCTCGATGTAGACGGGGAGGGCATCGATATCGTCGTGGGGTCATCGCAACGCATGGCGGGCCGCAAAAGCGCCGAGCATCTTTTGGCACACAACTACAGGCATATCGGCTATGTCGGTCACGACATCAGGGTCGACATCCGGGCGGGGAAAAGGCTGGAAGGCTTTCGCGCCGTGTTGCATGAAAATGGTCTGAACTTCGTTGATCAGGAGTTTCATCCCAGCATGGCCTCCTCGGTTGAGGCCGGGCGGGTCGGGTTGGCGCGGTTGCTAAAGCGGCAGTCTGGGTTGGACGCGATCTATTTCTCAAACGATGATCTGGCGCTTGGTGGCTACTTCCACTGCCTGGAGCACGACATCTCGGTTCCCCGCGATCTGGCCTTGTTCGGTTATAACGGGCTCGAAATCACCCGGCTGACTCCTCAACCACTCTCGACAATCCGCACGCCGCGGATCGCCATGGGCAAGGTAGGGGCCAATCTTCTGCTTTCGGGTGGTCCGTCGACCATTGTTGATGTCGGGTTTGAGCTCGTGGTGGGCGCAACGACCTGAGCGCACCCAAGTCCCTTGACCACTGGTGTTGTAAAATTCCCGCGCTGTTAGCCCATCGGGGTTTTTTTGGTAGCGCCAACAGGATTTTCGCGGCTCGGGCTCCGGAAAGTATCATAAAAACAACAGGTTATTGGTTCTCTGCCGGAATTGCGGGCAAAATGGTAGCGCTGTCATTTTGTCTTGGCAGCGCTGCCAATTTTCTCTATTGGTTTGAGTAACAAACAAAATCCCGGGGGATCCGATGAGTGCCAGGAATGTGAACAAGTTCGCGCTGATGTGTGCTGCCAGCGTGTTGGCTCTGACTGTCGGCGCCCGCGCCCAGCAGCAGGCGAACAACAATGTGGAAGCGGTCACCGTGACCGGCTCGCGCGTTATTTCCGACAGTACCCTGTCGCCCACGCCGCTGACCGTCGTGACAGCCGAGCAGCTGTCGGCGACCACGCCCACCAACATCCCCGACGCCTTGATCAAGCTGCCCGATTTCATCGGCGGCGCCACGCCGCGTACCCAGGGCAATGGTTCCACCAACAATGGCGGCAATACACTGAACCTGCGAAACCTCGGCGTGTCCCGCACCCTGGTGCTGCTGGACGGCCAACGCGTGGCGCCGTCGAACCAGAATGGCACGGTGAATGTAGACACGTTGCCCCAGATGCTGGTGAGCCGCGTTGACGTGGTGACTGGCGGCGCTTCGGCGGTTTACGGCTCCGATGCCGTGGCCGGCGTGGTCAATTTCGTCCTGGACAAGAATTTCAACGGCTTCAAGTATGATTTTAACGCCGGTATCTCGAAATATGGCGATGCCGCGGAAGAGAAAATCGGCCTTGCCTGGGGCACCGAACTGTTCGGCGGTCGCGGTCACTATGAATTGTCCGCGCGTGTTTTCCAGCAGGACATGGTTCCGATCGCCGCACGCCCTTACGGCTACCAGAACAACAGTTGGGTCGAGGCCGGTGCCGGCACCGCCGCGGCGCCGTTTGTCGACGTGCCCTATGGCCATCTTTTCAATCAGTCGTTGACCGGCACGATCAACTGCGGCGCCAGCTGCGCGCTGACCAATTATACCTTCGGTTCCGCCGGCCAGCTTATTCCCATGACCCACGGCATCCCCACCACGACAGCCGGTCTGGAGCAGGGCGGCGATGGCGGTTATGCGAGCCCTGTCGACACGACATT
>CANBZE010000171.1 GCA_947373775.1 Alphaproteobacteria bacterium | reverse complement strand
TACCGTCCCTTGGTACTCAGCCGCATGTCAGGATTCCTTTACGAAGAGGCGTTTTCCCTTGCTTTTCGACCCCCCTCCCGGTGTAGAGAGAGCGCCAAGCCACAGGTGCGCCTGCTGGCCCGGGATATAAAGTTCCTGAGTAGTTTGGTCAAGTATTCACGTCTTGTAGATGGGTCATCCTGTAAGTAACTGAAATATATAGTATTTTGTAAGGCCAAATACCCTGCAAAACCCTAGTATTTCGCTTGCAGATGCGCGTTGGGAAAACAGCATTCATGCCCGATATCATTCTGCCCGGCTCGGCGGGGCGCATCGAAGCGCGCTATCAGCGGCAAAAGAATCCCGGCGCCCCCATGGCGCTGGTGCTGCACCCCCATCCCCAGTTCGGCGGCACCATGAACAATCCGCTGGTCTATGACCTCTTCCACATGTTCCACGGCCTGGGCTGCACCACCGTGCGCTTCAATTTCCGCGGCGTGGGCCGCAGCCAGGGCAGCTTCGACAATGGCGCGGGCGAACTGTCCGACGCCGCCGCCGTGCTGGACTGGATGAACACGCTCTATCCCAACCCGTCCAATGTGTGGGTGTGCGGCATCAGCTTCGGCGCCTGGATCGGCATGCAGCTTCTGATGCGCCGGCCGGAGATCACCGGCTTTGTCTCCATCGCCCCGCCAGCCAGCATGTACGACTTCGCCTTCCTGGCGCCCTGTCCGGCATCGGGCCTGATCGTGCATGGAACCAAGGACAATGTGGTGCCCGAGCCGGATGTGCAGAAGCTGGTGGACCGTCTGACCGCCCAGAAGGGCATCAAGATCACCTACAACAAGATCGACGGCGCCAATCACTTCTTCGACAAGCATGAAGCGGACGTGGTGGAGACGGTGAAAGACTATGTCTCCAACATGATGAGCAAGCCGCGCGAAGGCCGCTAAAGCGCTTTCCAGAATTTTCCACCGGTCATCGGCGCCTTGACGCCGGTCGTGGTCGGCAACGACAGTGGCAAACCTTTCTTCGCGCGGACCGCCAGATAGGCGAAGCCTTCCGCTTCCATGGCGTCACCGTCCCAGGCCACGTCTTCGGTTTTCAAAACCGGCGCTTGCACATGCGCTCTCAACTGCTCCATCAGGAAGCTGTTGTGCCGGCCGCCGCCGGTGACGATCCAACTGACGGCAGGCTTGGGGAAGTGATCGCGCGCCTTCGCGATGGAAGCTGCGGTGAAGGCGGCCAGGGTGGCGGCGCCGTCGGCGGGTGACAGGCCCTCCACCGCATCCATGCCGAAATCCATCCGGTCCAGCGACTTCGGCGGCAATCGCGCAAAGAACGGATTGTCCAGCATCTTCGCCAGCGCCGCCTCATTGACCGTTCCGCTGCGCGCAAGTTCGCCATTGGTGTCCACCGGCTTGCCGGTATGGCGCTGCATCCAGTCGTCGATCGGCGCATTTCCGGGACCGGTATCGAAAGCGATGACCGTATCGCCATCCATGTAGGTGACCTGCGCCACGCCGCCGATATTGGTCAGCACCAGCGGTGAGGGCTGCGCGGATTTTCGCGCCAGCGCCGCGTGATACAGCGGCATGAGAGGGGCGCCCTGCCCGCCCGCCGCCACATCGGCGCTGCGGAAATCATTCACCACATCGATGCCGGTCAATTTCGCCAGCAGCGCCCCATCGCCGATCTGCCAGGTCCAGCTTTGTTGCGGCCGGTGCAAGATGGTCTGGCCGTGAAAGCCGATCAGGTCGATATCGCCCGCTTTCAGCTTCACCTTGTCCAGCAACGCCGCCACGGCTCGGGCGTGAACCTCGGTCAGCACCCGTTCCGCCTCGATGATGGACGCAGGCACCGCCGCGCCCTTGGCCATTCCCAAGGCCGTTTCCAGTGCGCCGCGCAGTTGGGCGCGGGTGCTCGCGTCATAGGGCACAGTCAGGCTGGGACCGGTGCGGACCACATTTTCGCCATCGGTATCCAGCAGGGCCGCATCCACGCCGTCCAGCGAGGTGCCGCTCATCAGGCCTATGACTTTCAAGATTTCGCCCATCTATGCTATGCCGCCTGCTTGCCGTGACCTGAGTCCATAGTATGCCCGCCGCGCCCGCTTTCCAGTCCGAATTCCTCAAGACCTTCGCCGCGCGCGGGGCCTATTACGATTGCTCGGCGCCCCAGGACCTGGATGCGCTGTTCGCCAGGGAACGGGTCACTGCCTATATCGGTTTCGACTGCACCGCCGACAGCCTGCATGTCGGCAGCCTGGTGCAGCTGATGACCCTGCGCCGCCTGCAACAGGCCGGACACCGCTCCATCCTGCTGATGGGCGGCGGCACCACCAAGGCCGGCGATCCCTCCGGCAAGGACGAAACGCGGTTGATCCTGACGCCGGAGCAGATCGAGGCCAACAAGCAAAGCATCCTGGGCGGTATCCGCCATCTGCTGAAATTCGGCGACGGCCCCAACGACGCCATCCTGGTGGACAATGCCGAGTGGCTGGACAAGCTGGATTACATTCCCTTCCTGCGCGATGTCGGCCGGCACTTTTCGGTCAACCGCATGCTGACCATGGACAGCGTCAAGCTGCGGCTGGACCGCGACCAGCCGCTGTCCTTCCTGGAATTCAACTATTCCATCATGCAGGCCTATGATTTCGTCGAGCTCTACAAGCGCTATGGCTGCAAGCTGCAATCTTCCGGCTCGGACCAGTGGGGTAATGTCGTTTCCGGAATCGACCTGGGCCGCCGCATGGAAAGCGCCCAGCTGTTCGGGCTGACCACGCCGCTGATCACCACCGCCTCGGGCGCCAAGATGGGCAAGACCGCCGCCGGCGCGGTGTGGCTGAATGCCAATCGCGTGTCACCCTATGATTACTGGCAGTTCTGGCGCAACACCGAGGACGGTGACGTCGGCCGTTTCCTGCGTCTTTTCACCGAACTGCCGGAGACGGAAATCGCGCGGCTGGAAAAGCTGCAGGGCGCCGAACTGAACGACGCCAAGAAGGTGCTGGCGACCGAAGCCACCGCGATCCTGCACGGCCGCGAAGCCGCCGGCAAAGTATCCGACACTGCGCGCCGCACTTTTGAAGAAGGCGCCTCTGCGGAAGGCCTGCCCACAAAAGATCTCGTAGGCTCGCTGCTGGATGATGATGGATTGCTTGTAACCCAACTCGCGTTTTTAACGGGCTTAACAACTTCCAGTAGCGAGGCCCGGCGCCACATTGAGGGTCGCGGAATTCGCGTCAACGATGAAGTGGTAACAGACGTTCGTGCCAAAGTTTTTCGCAGCGATGTCTCCCCCACCGGAGTAATCAAACTATCGCTCGGAAAAAAGAAACACTTCCTAGTCAGACCAATATAAGTCGCTGCGCGCCCGTCGCTTATGCTCCGGGCGTTCGTCGCTCGAAATGGTCCGCAGGACCATTTCGTTTGCCTTCGGCAAACCGCTCCTCACGACGGTCGATGCCAGCGCGCTGAACAGCGATGGCGTGCTCAAGCTGTCGAGCGGCAAGAAAAAGCACGTTCTCGTAAAGCCGACCTAGTTGGGACTGGACGCCTTGGGTGCCGGCGCGGCCGCTTGCGGCTGCGCATTGGACGGCGCGTCCTTCTGGGTCGGGATATGGCCTTCGAAGATGCGGCGGAAGATGCCCGGCGCCAGCATGGACAGCGGATTGGTGCTGATATTGGGCTGTTCCATGTTGCCGGTGGCCGAGTAGGTGGCGCTCAACACGCCCTCACCCTTCTTGGACGCCAGGAGATCGCCCAACAGCGGAATGTTGCTGATCAGCGAATTGACGCCGCAGGCCGGCACCAGCGAGCCTTTCAGCGCCAGGGTGCCGCGCGGCCGGTCGATATAGCCGTCGGAGGTGGCGCAGATCGCCCGCCCCGCGGCGCGCGCGCCGTTCACGCCGATCACGTTATTCTTGGAGGTGAAGGGGAAATTCCATTCATCGATGCTGATGCCGTCGCCGCCCATCAGGTCGCCGAGGCCGGTCAGCGATCCGGCCGCGAACAGGCGGCTGATCATGGGCTGGTTGATCAGCTGGAAATTCTTGATGTTCAGCACGCCAGTGAAATCGGGCGCGGGGTTTGACGGATTGACGCTGTCGCTGGCCTGACCCGGCAAATTGACGGTGGCGGTGAGCGCCCCGCCCCGCATGCTTTCAAAGGCGAACACGCCGCGCGCCAGCAGCGCCGCATCGCCCGCGGTCAGCGCCACTTTGCGGCCTGCACTGGTGGTCTCGAGATTGGCCGCGATCGGTGCGCTTTTGGTATTCAACACCAGATTGCCGCTGAGGCTTACTGCCGACGGACGCATACCGATACCCGCCAGGTCCAGGTTGAACGGCGTGATGGAAACGCCGCTGCGCATCGCCATGCGGTCCAGCTTGGCGTTGATATGGAATTTGCCCTGCGGGGTATCGTCGGGCGGCGGACCGGCCGCGCCCCCTCCCGGCTGCTCGTTGGAGCCGGTGCGCCCGATCTTGGAGCCGTCCAGCGAATGGCCGCGCAGCAGGTAATCATCGCCCCCGGTGGCGCTGCGCGAAAGCTGGAAGGACAGGTCGTTGAGCGGCCCCATTTTCACGGACGGGAAGTTTAGCACCGTCAGGTCGCCATTGCGGTTGAAGTCGGCGGTTCCGCTGAGGTTCAGGAACGGCCCGCTGATGCGGATGGTCTGGTCCTGGACCACATTGCCGGGCGCGAAATCGACCCCGATGCGCCCGCTAGCTGCCTGGCCCGGCGTTTTTTCCAGGTTGACGATGGGCACCGTCAAAAGCGCCGGGGTGAAATCCACCGCCACATCGGCATGCAGCAGGCTGCCCCGGTGGCCGGTGATGTCGGCGGTGATGGGCACCGTGCCGCGAAAGAAGCGCAGCAGGTTGATGTTCAGCGCCCCGCGCGCGCCCTCGGTCATCGGGCCTTTCACCGTCAGCTTGGTGGTGACCGGATCCTTGGTGCGGAAATCCTCGGTCCAGTCCACCGCCAGCCGCGCATCGGCCAGGTTGATGACGCCATACTGATGCAGATGGGTGTTATCGACCTCGAAGGTCACCGCGCCATCGGTCAACCGTGTCTTGCCGCCCAGGGTCACGGCGAAGTCGCTCGCCACCGCCTTCACCGAGATGCCGACATCGTCCACCGGCAGGTTCGCCAGCATCGGCACCTTGAACATCAGGTCGGCGCCGACCTGGCCGCCCGTGGTTTTGGGATCGATGCCGAACTTGGTGGGATAGCTCAGCGGCTTCATGTCGATCAACGTCATCACGTCGGTCATGGCGCCTTCGACACGCACGCCGAACTC
>CANBZE010000170.1 GCA_947373775.1 Alphaproteobacteria bacterium | reverse complement strand
TCTTCACGGCAATGCCGTTTTCGATCACGGTCGCGCCCTCGGGGCTGGACAGCACCAGATGTTCGACATTGTCGCGGCGCACGATGAACAGGCGCTGGCGCGGGCCCACCATAAGAGTCTCGACAATGGCCAGGCGTTTGTCGGCGGCGGACTTGGTGACGCCGGGCACGCCGAAGCGCCGTGCCAGAAGGCCGGCGCCGCCGACCATGGCCAGCACCAGCAGCAGGGCGCCGAAGTAACGGAGAAGATCGATGAATTCCATGGGCGGGAGTTAACAGCGGTCAACCTTAATCGCGAGTTAAGGCGCGGCACTTCCTGCCCGGCAAAAAGTGCGCGGTGTTAAGTGGTGCTTAAGCATACGGGGCGCACCCTGAGCGTGAATTCAAGGCTAACAAAAGGTTACCGCGATGAACCTGCCCGATGTGCCACTGCTGTCCATGCTGCGCGAGCGCATGACCTGGCTCAACCAGCGCCAGGATTTGCTGTCCCAGAACGTCGCCAATGCCGACACGCCCGGCTACGTGGCGCGCGACCTCAAGGCGCTGGATTTCGAAAAGGCGCTTCGCCAGGCCGGTTCGGGCGGCGCCATAATGACCACCAATTCGCGCCACATCGCCTTGTCAGGCGCCGGCGCCAGCAAATTCGAAGAACATGACGTACCAGACCAGGCCGCCAATCCCAATGGCAACGCCGTGTCGCTGGAAATGGAAATGATCAAGGTGTCGGACACCCAGGCCCAGTTCCAGGCCGCCGCCAATCTTTATGCCAAAGCCATGACGCTGATGAAAACAGCGATCGGGCATTAGGCCTCAAGTAACGAAGTGATAGGCCATTAAATAAGTAGGAGAGTTGCAATGGACTTTTCCAAATCCATGAGTGTCGCCGCTTCCGGCATGCGGGCCCAGGCCGATCGCATGCGGATCATCGCGGAGAATATCGCCAACGCCAATTCCACCTCGCCCGTGAAGGGCGGCGATCCCTATCGCCGCAAGATCGCCACCGTCACGCCGACCTTCGACCGCGAGCTGGATGCCACTTTGGTCACGTCCGGCAAACCGTTGCCCGACAAGAGCGACTTCAAGAGCCAGTATGACCCGGGCAATCCCAATGCCGACAAGCAGGGCTATGTGAAGCTGCCCAATGTCGACAGCCTGGTGGAAATCATGGACATGCGCGAAGCCCAGCGTTCCTACGAGGCCGACCTGTCGGTGATGGAATCGACCAAGCAGATGCTGGCCAAAACCGTCGATCTTCTCAACAAATAAGGAAGATAGATCATGACCATTCCCGCAGCAGCAGCCGCCGCCTACCGCGCCGCCGCCCAGATGGCGACGCCGGGTGCATCCGCCGCGATCACCCCCGCCAGCATTCCCGGCGGCAATTTCTCGGACTTCCTGTCGGGCGCGATCAAGGATTCGATCAGCACCATCCGTCAGGGCGAACATGCCGCCACCCAGCAGGTGCAGGGCAAGGCAAACCTGGTCGACGTGGTCCAGTCGGTGAACGCCGCCGAAATCACCTTGGATACGGTGGTGGCCGTGCGCGACAAGGTCGTGGCCGCCTACCAGTCCATCATGAACATGCCGATTTAACGGAGCGTCGGCGAAAGCCGGAGCGACAATTATACAAAGAGAGCACCAATGGATCCCGCCAGCACCATCGACTTCGCCCGCAGCGCCATCCTGGTGCTGCTGGAAATCATCGCCCCCTCCATGGTCACCGCTTTGGTGGTCGGCCTTGGCATCGGCCTGTTGCAGGCCGTGACCCAGATCCAGGAACAGACCTTGGTGTTTGTGCCCAAGATCGTCGCCACCTTCGTGGTGCTGCTGATCTGCCTGCCCTTCGCGGGCGCGGCCATGAACGGGCTGATGATCAATATCGCGGGCCGTATTGCGGCCTACTAAATGACAATTCACCTTCCCGCGCTCTCCGGCATCGTTCTCACCTATCTGCTGGTGTTTTCCCGCGTGGGTTCGATGGTGATGCTGTTGCCGGCCATCGGGGAAATGGGCGTGCCGTCCCGCGTGCGCCTGGTTTTGGCGCTGGCGATTGCTTTTGCGCTGACCCCGCAAGTCCAGGCCAATTATCCCGCCATCGCGCCGCAATCGACGGTGGCGCTGGTGATCATGATCGCCCAGGAAGTCACCGCCGGCGTGCTGGTGGGCGCGATGGCGCGCATCATCATGAGCGCGCTGCAGGTCGCCGGTTACCTGATCGCCACCCAGACAGGTCTTGCTTATGCCCAGACGCTTGATCCCACCCAGAACACCCAGGGCGCGGTGGTCGGCAACTTCATGATGCTGCTGGGCACCACCCTGATTTTCATCACCAACCTGCATCACCTGGCGATTGGCGCCATTGCCGGCAGCTATCGCATGCTGCCGCCGGGCGGCCACTTGCCCACCGGCGACATGGCGATGCTGGTGATCCAACTGACCTCGTCGTCCTTCGCGCTGGGCTTCCAGCTCGCCGCGCCCTTCCTGGTGTTCGGCTTTGCCGTCTATGCGGGCTTGGGCGTGCTGGCGCGGCTGATGCCGCAGCTGCAGATTTTCTTTGTCGCGGTGCCGCTCAACATCATGTGCGGCTTTCTCATCATGCTGGCGCTGATCGGCTCGCTGATGACGGTGTTCCTGAACTATTACACCACTTCGATGGCGGTCTTCTTGTAAATGGCCGATGACCAGGACAAGTCGCAGCAGACTGAAGAACCGACAGCCAAGCGGCTGGAGCAGGCGCGCGAAAGCGGCGACGTCGTCAAGTCCGGCGAGATCAACACCTTCATCCTTCTGGGCGGCGGCACATTGGCCATCGCCATGTTCGGCAAGCAGACCGCGCTGGCATTGGGCCATGCCCTGACCCTGTTCCTGGAACAGCCCGAGACCATGAGCGTGGACGGCGCCGGTCTTGCCGCCATTTTCCGCGGGCTGCTTCCGCAAGTGGCAATCGCGCTGGGGCCGTTCTTTGCGGTGATGATCGTGGCGAGTGTAGCCGGCCATGTGCTGCAAAGCCGCCCCAGCCTTGCCTTCGACAAAATCATTCCGGATTTCTCCAAGGTCTCGCCCATGGCCGGCTTCAAGCGGCTGTTCGGCCCCGACGGCTGGATGAACCTGGTCAAGGGCCTGGCCAAGATCGCCATCGTCGGTGTCGCCATCTGGACCCAGCTATGGCCCGAGCGCGGCGGGTTGGAAGCCATCCTCAACCAGACCGCGGGCGCGGTGGTGGGCGACATGACTCATCTGTTGTTCAAGGTGCTGATGGCCGCGCTGTCGGCCCTGGCGGCGATCGCGGGCGCCGATTATTTCTGGCAGCGCATGCGCTTCTTGTCGCGCAATCGCATGTCCAAGCAGGAGATCAAGGAAGAGTATCGCCAGAATGAAGGCGATCCCACCATCAAGGCCAAGATCCGCCAGCTGCGCCATGAGCGCGCCCGCAAGCGCATGATGGCGGCGGTGCCCACCGCCACGGTGGTGATCATGAACCCGACCCACTTTGCCGTGGCGCTTCGCTATGAAAGCGGCAAGACCGTTGCCCCCATCTGCGTCGCCAAGGGCGTGGACGCGCTGGCGCTTCGCATCCGCGCCGTGGCCGAAGAGAATGACGTGCCGGTGGTGGAAAATCCCCCGCTGGCCCGCGCGCTGCACGCCGCCATCGAGATCGACGAGCCGGTGCCGGCCGAGCATTTCAAAGCGGTGGCCCAGGTCATCGGCTACGTGATGCGGCTACAGGGCAAATTGCCGGCGCGCGCGAGCTGATTCGACAGCGTTAACTTTCTGTCCTCAGAAGACCGAACAGCGTTCAGAAGCGTGCAAAATTTGTTAACAAAATCAGACATTTGGTGGCCGGAAAGGTTTGGTTAACCAAATCTTGTATTGTGGCGTTAATGAACGCTTCCAGATCCCTTTCCGCGGTCGGTATCGGGGTGCCCACGGGCGCCTGGCGTTGGGCTGCATTGGGCTTTGTCCTGCTGGCCCTGGCGGCCGCCGGACTGGCCCTCGCAGCGCCGCAGGCGGGGCTGGCCGGGTTCGCCATCCTGATCGGCATTGCCGTTGTGGCGGTTCTCTTCCTCTTTGCGGTATGGCCGCGCGGTGGCCGCGCCACCCAGGACGCGCTGCGCATCGCCGAAGCCGCCGGCAAGGCCAACATTGCCTGGGCCATCACGGGCGAAGACGGCGCGGTGCTGGACTGCAATCCCGTCTATCGCCGCATGGCCGGTGTGGGCGAACTGGAATCGCCCCCGCCGCCCGAACTGGCGCTGTCGGGCGAACCCAGCGCCGCGGTGCTCTATCGCCTGTCGCGCGACGCCGCCGAGGGCCGCGCCCGCGAGGAAACTTTTGTGGTGGTGCCGGGGCTGGAGATCGTCGCCGCCGTGCGTCCCTTGCCCGACCGCCAGGCCGCCTGGTGGTTCACGCCAAGGCTGGCCGCCAGTTCTTCGCCCCAGCCGATCCTGACCCGCGCCGCAGCGGCGCCGGCCGCGCCGGCTGTCGCGGCGCCTGTTCCTGCGCCCGTGCCGGCCGCGGTGCTGCCGATCCAGAATATCGGCGATCTTTTCCGCGACGCGCCCATGGGCGTGGCCTTCGCCGATGCCGGCGGCATCGTCAGCGACGCCAATGCCGCGCTGGCCAAGTTCTTCGGCGCCTCCGGCTCGCTGGTGGGCCGCGATTTTGGCGCGCTGGTGGACGCCAGCGACCGCGCCCAGGTGATGGCGCTGATTGCCCGCACCGCCACCGGTGAAGCGGGCTCAAAGGCTGTCGAGCTGCGCGGCGCCAAGTCCGCCAATGGCGAAGAGCGCATGGCCGAGCTGTTCGCCAGCCCGATGCCAGATTCCGATGGTAAGGGCGGCAAGGCCATCCTCTATCTGGTGGATGTGTCCGAGCAGAAGGCGCTGGAAACCAAGTTCGCCCAGTCCCAGAAGATGCAGGCTGTCGGCCAGCTGGCGGGCGGCGTGGCGCACGACTTCAACAACCTGCTCACCGTCATCATCGGCAATTGCGAATTCCTGCTGATGCGCCATCAGGCGGGTGAGCCCTCCTTCAAGGAGATCAACGAGGTTCACCAGAACGCCCTGCGCGCCGCCGCTTTGGTGAGCCAGCTGCTGGCCTTCAGCCGCAAGCAGACCATGCAGCCCAAGGTGCTGGCGCTGGGCGATGTGGTGGGCGAGCTGGCCCAGATGCTGCGCCGCCTGGTGGGCGAAGGCATCACCCTGAATGTCGAGCGCGAGCCCGACCTGTGGGCGGTGCATGCCGACGAGGCGCAGCTGGGCAACGCCATCATCAACCTGGTGGTCAA
>CANBZE010000169.1 GCA_947373775.1 Alphaproteobacteria bacterium | reverse complement strand
GAGAACCTGAGCGGAGAGGCGATGTCTGGCCGGTTTGTATTCTCATACCGCTGATCAGCATCGCATTTGCCACCAGCGTAGTGGCTGCCCCAGTTCCAAAGTTGATCCGCGTTCCGATCCCGTCTCGCTGCCAGACGGAGTTCTTTGGCGGCTTTGTTTATTCGCGTGGCAAGTTTCGCCGCAGGCATACCTTCCCTAGCCATGCGCTCTGGGATCCGACGGAGGCGCGGGCGAGGACTTTTAAAGATCCAAAGACCCGAGCCTCCTTTTACATTGAAGGTGATGGGCGGAGAGTCTTCGGGCAGTGGGGATTGATGGAAATCTTCTTTGGGTTCGCAACCCCTTTGAAGATGCAAAGATGTGCCCTTACCGGACAGCGCGCCCGGTTATCATTTCGCTGCACACCCCAGATGAGTCAGCTGAATTCGCAAAGGAAGTGAAAAGGCTCGGAGGTAATCCGGACCATCGACACATGTGGGTCGGATTCAATTCTTCGCAAACGGGCGTGATCGACGAAACGACCGGAGATTTTATCTTCTTCGGCCAAAACTAAGGAGAATAAGCGCCTAGTTGGTCGGCTTGCCCAGGTTCACGGCCAGCTCGCTCAGGTGGGCGATCAAAGTGCGGACGTTGCCGTTGTTCTGGCCCAGGAAAGCGACGAACTGGTCGCGTTCTTCCAGTGACAGCCAGATGCCCTGATAGGCCACGTCCACCAGCACCGGCTTGCCGGTATCGGTGCGCACCCTGAAATCCACTTCCGCCGGCTGCTGGCTGGAATTGGGGTCAATCAACTGGGTCTGCACGATGAAATCGGTGGGATTGCGCTGGGTCGAGCCCGTCACCTTCAGGACCTGGTTGGTGTATTTGGCGAAATAGGACTGGTAGGCGGCGGTCGCGTAATTCTTGAACGCGCCCAAAAAGGCTTCGACATCTTCAGGCGGAGCAGTGCGGCGATATTGGCCCAGGGTGAACAGCCCGATGCGGCGCACATCCACCAGCCCCAGCATCAAGGTCTCGAACTGGTCGCGGCGCTGGACGGTATTGAGCTTCTTGTCCCGCAGGATATCCAGGCCCTTGTGAATGTTGTCGTCCACAAAGGCTTCGGCCACGTTCTGCGCGGCGGCGGCGGGACTCACCGTCAAAAGCGGGGCGGCGGCCAGGATCGCGAACGCAAAAAGGGCGCGGCGCATCAGGGGCATCGAAAGCTGCATATTATTGTCTTTCCCGTTTGGGCGATGTTCGCGGTTTGCCATGGCAAGTTCAAGGCAGGCAAAAGCCCTATTTTGTGTGCAAAACCAAGCTTCTTCTCAGAAATCCGGCAAATCCTCGCCGCCCTTGCGGCCATTGCGGATCTGCTCGTTGCGCATCTGGCGATAGAGGCTGCGCAGGGATGAATAATAATCCACCGAGCTGCGCTGGATGCCCTGGATGGTTTGGTACGTTTGGCCCTTCAGGTCCAGCAGGGTGAAAAATTGCCGGGTCCCCGACCACCAGATGTGCTGCTTGAAGCGGATCTGGTTGGTGGGATCGATCATCGCATCCACCGCCAGCCCCGCGGCGTCGCGCGGATTGCTGGGCCCCAGCAAGGGCAAGATCAGGTAAGGCCCTTCGCCCACCCCCCACACCGCGAGGGTCTGGCCGAAATCCTCGCCATGTCCCGGAATGCCCATTTTGCTGGCCGGATCGAAGAACCCGCCCAGGCCGATGGTCGAGTTCACCGTCAGCCGCCACATCGAGTTGCCGGCGCGTGAGACCTCGCCCTGCAGCATGTCGTTCACGAAGATGGTGGGCAGCGCCAGGTTGCCCAGGAAATTGTGCACCCCGCGCCGGCCGTTTTCGGGCACCAGGCTGAAATAGGTCTCAAGGGTGGGGATGACGATATATTTGTCGATCTTGGCGTTGCGCTTCAGGGCGTCCCGGTTGAACGGCTCATAGGGGTCGCCCGCAGCCTGGGGCGAGGGGGCGGCACAGCCGGCCAGCAGCAACCCGCACAATCCCAAAGCCGTCAATCGCAAGCCATGCATCCAGTTCAAAATCCGAGATTTTCCCGGCTTTTGCCGGTTTTTTCGGGACAAATCCAGACCTCTTGCAGCCGCAGAGGCCTTGAGCATATAAAGATATGTTTATATGTAGGAAGGCCCTTGGACAAGCTGGTTTCCATGCTGCGTGCCGCCGGCGACCCCACCAGGTTGCGCCTGCTCCTGTTGCTGCGCCAGGCCGAGCTGACGGTCAGCGAGCTGATCGAGATCGTGGGCCAGTCCCAGCCGCGCGTCTCCCGCCATCTCAAGCTTTTGGGCGAGGCCGGGTTGGTGGAGCGTTTCAAGGAAGGCAGCTGGGTGTTCTGCCGCGCCGCCGACCGGGGCACCGGTGCCGAACTCAGCCGCGTCATCGCCGCTCTGGCTGATCCCAGCCTGCAGGATGCCGACAAGGCGCGGCTGGCGCATGTGCGCCAAACGCGCGCCAATGCGGCGGCGTCCTATTTCAAATCCAATGCCGCCGAATGGGAGCGCATTCGAGCCCTGCATGCGCCGGAGAAAGACGTGGAAGCCGCCATCGCCCGCCATCTCACCGCGGGGCAAATCGAAAATTTCCTGGATGCCGGCACCGGCACCGGACGGATGCTGGAACTGATCGCCCCCCATGCGCGGCGCGCGGTGGGCATCGATGTCAGTCCCGACATGTTGTCCATCGCCCGCGACCGTTTGCTGCGCGCCGATATCCAGAACGCACAGGTGCGGCTGGGCGATACCTATCGCCTGCCTTTTCCCAACGGCGCGGTGGGCGCCGGTTTCGATGTCGTGCTGTTCCACCAGGTGCTGCATTACCTGGATGATCCGGGCACCGCGGTGGCAGAGGCGGCGCGCGTCATGGCGCCGGGTGGGCGCTTGCTGATTGCCGACTTCACCCCTCACAAGGAAGAATTCCTGCGCGAGGAGTTCGCCCATCGCCGCCTGGGTTTCTCGGACCGGGAAGTGGAAAGCTGGTTCGCAAGCGCAGGCCTGTCCTCGGCCGGCAGCGAGACCATCGCGCCCACGGGCGAAGGCGAGAAACTCACCGTCAAGCTGTGGCTGGCCGCAGCCAAAGCAAAAAGCAAAAAAGAAGCCGCATGAGCCTGGAAAATCTCATCACAAACCCGGGCCCATTGCAGGTCTCGTTCGAATTCTCCCCGCCCAAGACGGATGAGGCGGAAGCGGCGTTGTGGCTGGCAATCCGCCGGCTGGAGCCGCTGGCGCCTGCGTTTGTGTCGGTGACCTATGGCGCGGGCGGTTCCACGCGCGAGCGCACCCATGCCACGGTCAAGCGCATCGTGGACGAGACCAGCCTGAAGCCGGCCGCGCATCTGACCTGTGTCGGTGCTTCACGCGGCGAGATCGACGATATCGTGCGCGCCTATTGGGATGCGGGCATCCGCCATATTGTGGCGCTGCGCGGCGACATGCCCGGCATGAGCGGGCCTTATGTGCAGCACGCCGAGGGCTACAATTCCACGCCGGAACTGATCGCGGGCATCAAGAAGATCGCCGACTTCGAAGTCAGCGTGTCTTTTTATCCGGAGCGTCATCCGGATTCGCCCAGCCATGGCCACGACATCGCATTGTTGAAAGCCAAGATGGACGCCGGTGCCAACCGCGCGTTGGGCCAATTCTGCTTCGACAACGACCTGACGGCGCGTTTCCGCGACGATGCCGCGCGCGCCGGCATCACCATTCCGGTGGTGCCCGGCATCATCCCCACCACCAACTTCAACGCCGTGGCGCGCATGGCGGCCAAGACCGGCGCGTCCATTCCCGCGTGGCTGGCAAAGGCCTATGACGGGCTGGATGAGGATGTGGAAACCCGCCGCATCGTGGCAGCGGCGGTGCTGGCCGATCAGGTGCAGCAACTGCGCACCCGCGGTTTTGGCCAATTCCACTTCTATACGCTCAACCAGGCCAACCTGACTTACGCGGCCTGCCGCATTCTCGGTATTCGTCCCTCTCACTCTTAAGTTTCTGGAACTGTCATGAGTTTTGATCGTAGTGCCCGTGTTGCCTGGATGAAGGAAGAGGCCAAGAAGCGCCTTCTGCTGCTGGATGGCTCATGGGGCGTGATGATCCAGGGCTTCAAGCTGGGCGAAGAGGATTTTAGGGGGCGGCGTTTCGGCAATCACCCGTCCGAACTGAAGGGCAACAACGACCTTCTGACTCTCACCAAGCCCGAGATCATCCAGAATATCGGCCGCCAGTATCTGGAAGCCGGGGTGGATTTCATCGAGACCAACACCTTCAACTCCAACTTCACCAGCCAGGAAGATTACGGGTTGGGACATCTTGTTGGCGAGTTGAACGAGGCGGGCGCCAAACTGGCGCGCGATCTGTGCGACGAGTTTTCCACCTCCAGCAGGCCGCGGCTTGTCGCTGGTGTGCTTGGGCCGGCCAACCGCACCGCCACCATCTCGCCCGACGTCAATGACCCGGCTTTCCGCAACATCACGTTCGACCAGCTGCGCGAAACCTATCGCGACGGCACCCGCGGCCTGATCAAGGGCGGCAGCGACGTCATCATGATCGAGACGGTGTTCGACACCTTGAACTGCAAGGCGGCGATCTACGCCATCGAGGAAGTGTTCGAGGAGATGGGCGTACGCCTGCCGGTGTGGATCTCCGGCACCATAACCGATCTTTCGGGCCGCACCCTGACGGGCCAGACGCCGACCGCTTTCTGGCATTCGGTGCGCCATGCCGATCCCTTCGCCATCGGGCTGAACTGCGCGCTGGGCGCCAAGGAGCTTCGCCCCTATGTCGCCGAACTGGCGGGCGCCTGCGACACCTTGGTGTCGGCCCATCCCAATGCCGGCCTGCCCAATGAATTCGGGTGCTATGACGAGTCGCCCGAACAGATGGCGACGATGATCGAGGAATTCGCCCGTTCCGGCCTGGTCAATATTGTGGGCGGCTGCTGCGGCACCAAGCCCGATCACATCGCCGCTTTCGGCAAGGCCATTGCCGGCGTGACGCCGCGCGCAATTCCGGAAAAGCCCAAATATATGCGCCTGTCCGGTCTGGAGCCGTTCACCCTGACCCCCGACCTGAACTTCATCAATGTCGGCGAGCGCACCAACATCACCGGCTCTGCCCGCTTCCGCAAGCTGATCGTCGCCGGCGATTATGAAGCGGCGCTGGAAGTCGCCCGCAGCCAGGTCGAGAACGGCGCCCAGGTCATCGATATCAACATGGACGAGGGCATGATCGACGGCGAGGCGGCGATGACCCGCTTTGTCAACATGATGGCGGGCGAACCGGATATTTCCAAAGTGCCGCTGATGATCG
>CANBZE010000168.1 GCA_947373775.1 Alphaproteobacteria bacterium | reverse complement strand
AGCTCCGCGACCGCAGGGCCGGAAATTTCCATGTCGGTATCGCGCCATTGATCCGGTGTCGATCCGGGCGGCCCTCCTGACTTGCCGACCGGATTGCTCTGGTATGCGGTGCTGAGATTGACGCCGCCGATGATGGCAATTCGCCCATCCACCACCAGGATCTTGCGATGGTCCCGGTCATTGGGCGAATAAGGCACCTTGGACTCCAGCGGATTGACCGGATTGAACGACACCAGGCTGACCCCTGCCTGCTTCAGCCGGTCCAGGAATGCCGGAGCGGTGCTTCCCGACCCGTAACTGTCGTAGATCACATTGATCGCGACACCCGCCTCCCGCTTGGCGACCAACAGGTCGCCCAGATGCGCGCCGTCGTTCTCGACATCCTCGAAGATATAATATTCCAGGTTGATGTGGCGGGTCGCATTCTGGATCGCCGCGAACATCGCCCGAAATGTTTCAGGACCGTCCCGCAGCAGCCGGGTCTGGTTGCCCGCGATCAGGGGACTTTCCGAGATCGCCTCTTCATAGGCGGTATGGCGCTGCAACAAGCCGGCATCGCCGGCATCGGCGCTCAGGCGCTGCAGAATTGCCTTGCTCTGTTCCTGTGTCAGCGGACCGCGTCGGGTTTCGATCTGGGGCGCCACTTTTCCCGAAGCCTGCGGTGGCGCGATGTCCGGCACCGAGGCGCACCCGGTCACTTCGCATGCCAGGACGCAAAAGAGAGCCGTCGCAGCAAGTTGGCGTAACACCGGCATCGTCGGCCAATCTTTCAAATGGGAATCAACAAGCTCGAAAATGATTGAAGCGCGCCACGCAATAAGCGGCGGTCTTGCAACGCCAATCTGAGGAAGAAGTTCCCTATTTCCGCGGGGCGGCCGCGTTCTTCACGGCCAGGGCCTTGACTGGCGCACCCTTGGCCTTACCTCGCGCCCGGTGCGATGGGACAGATAGCGGCCCACCGGTCCGCGCATCTGGTTCCAGTCCAGGAAATAAAGTGTGATGATGGCGGTGATCAGCATCGCCAGGGTGGTGATTCCCGTCCAGCGGAAGAAACCGCTCCAGGTGAAGCGAAAATCCCGGAAATCCGAGATCACCCGCTCCTGCATCGCCTCACGCGACCATTTCCCAGCGTTCTTGTCCGGATGCTCCGTAACGGACATGTCAAATCAATCACTTAACTGTGGTGCTCCCCATGGGCTAACGCCTGAAACGCGCAATGGGTGCAACTTTCTGTCTCCCTGTTACGTTGGGGAACTTCGAAGGAACCTGATTCCGTGCCCCGCCGCTTCCCTGTCTGGATAATGTTGAAAGAGGGCGTCAACGCCTTCATCGACGACAACGCCCTGTCACGCGGTGCGGCCATCTCCTTTTATGCGGTCACGGCCATCGCCCCGGTGCTGTTCATCGCCACCGCCATCGCCGCCCTGGGCCTGGGCCAGGCCGCCGCCAGCCGCGCCGTGCATGAACAGCTGACCCGCATCATGAGTTCGGAAAGCGCCGATCTGGTGCAGCTCGCCATCCTGCATGTACGCAGCGCCCAGCACACCCTGGCCGGCAGCCTGATCGGCGTGGTGGCACTGGTGGTCACGGCTTCCGGCTTCTTTACCGAGATCGAGGATGCGCTGAACGTGATCTGGAAGGCGCCCCGCCACGAATCCTATTTCTACCAGCTGCTGCGCGGCCGGGTGATGAGCCTCACCCTGGTGATCGGGTTGGGGGTGCTGCTGCTGTTTTCCGTGGTGCTGGCCACCGGCATCCGGGTGCTGGGCCGTCTGCTGGACCGCTACACCAATTTCTCGGAAGTCGTGATCGGCCTCATCAACTTCGAAATTTCCTTCATCATCGTCGCCCTGCTGTTCGCGGCGATCTACAAGCTGCTGCCCAACATCAAGCTGATGTGGCGCGACGTGATCGTGGCCAGTTGCGGCACCGCCATCCTGTTCGAGGCCGGTCAGACCCTGATCGGCTATTTCCTGGCCAACTTCATCACCGCCAATATCTATGGCGCCGCCGGCGGCATCATCGTTCTGCTGATCTGGGTTTATTACTCGGCGCAGGTTTTCCTGCTGGGCGCCGAGTTCAGCAAGGTCTGGGCCCGCCGCTACGGCAGCCAGAGGCAGAAGGACTGACACGGGGCCCCGGTTCAGCATGGGGATCATTCCTTCCTTACATGGCCTTTTTCGGCTGGCACGAAATGTCCGCTTTGCGCCAAGAGGAGCCATCAGCCACGTCCAGTTTGCGCATTAGCGCACACAGGGCGACAACAAAATTGGCGCTCCGATAATTCGCTTATTTCGCTCAAGCTTTTGGGTATATGCGGTTTTGGTCGTCGCGCATCTGTTTGGCCAGGAGCGTCAGTCTTTCCGCAAAAATGATGGTTCATCTGCGGCTTCAGGCGTATAGCGTCAGCCAACTTATCGAGTTCGTTGGCCATTCGCTCATATTCGACAACTGAAAAAGGCTTCTCATCAGCGGGCATTAGGCCTCCAAATTTTGCAAAGCCCTTCGACTATCATTACACGCCCGCGATTTTGCCTTGATTGGGATCAAACTGGGCACCTCTTCAGTTTGAAACTGTCCAAGATTGAAGGACGAAAGCCGTACCTTCAGGCCTCACAATTGCCCGAACCACGAACGTCCGCTCCGCGCTAAAAGCGGTCATTCGCCTGCTTGTGCAATGCGGTAGCAAGTTATGATTATGGCTTGCGACCGCCCAAAGCGGTTCGCAGTGACTCAACCGCGGACAGGAAGCTCTGCTGTGGGCTTTTCAAACAATAATCCTGAAGCCACGCGGAATTGGCGGATTGCTTCCAAAACAAGCCTGCCATCCTCTGGTCACCGACATCCCTGGTATTAAGGCCAGAGATGAACCCCTCCGACCAAACCAGATACATTTGCTTGTCTCGAAGGGGTGCGCGCGTGAATCTTTCGCAGTTATTTGATCCGTATGAAATGATCATGACTGGCGCGGCGACAGCATTGGCCATTCCACCCATATAGACAGTGGAGGCGCACAGGGCCAAAGCCCGAAGGAACGCCCCATGGTTGGCCGACTTGCCGATAGTGCCCGTGCCGCGTGGTCTAGGTAGGCATCGCATTTTTCTGCATTCCCCGGTGTTTGCAGAAAACACCAATTTGGGGGACTGGTAATTGATCAGGATCAAGATGGCGCCCTTTCAGGGATCGGCCGGTTTGCGCGAGCGCAACGCGCCGTTCGCGACATGGTTGAAAATGCAGGAAAAGCAGGGACAACATGAAGAACATCCACGCTCTGATCATTGCCGCGCTGGTCCTGATGCCCCACGGCGCCAGATCGCAACCTGAGGGCGATGCGCGCCAGGGAGAGAATTTCGCCGAGGCCGCCTGCTCTCAGTGCCATGCGGTGGGCAGAAACAAGGTTCATTCGCCCAATCGCTACGCCCCCGGCTTCCGCAGTCTGGCGCGGTCACCGGGCATGACGGCAACAAAGCTGCATGTCTGGTTCGAGACACCACATCCCAGCATGCCGAACCTGATACTGCGAAGCGAGGACAAGAAAAATGTCTTCGCATACATTATGAGCTTGAAATAGGACGCAGATGCGGCGACGCCTGACCGGTCGGTTTGCGAGGGTAAGTTAAGGTGCAGAGGGTTCTGTCGAACATTGCGGCGCTTCTCACGCTGTTCGCGGTCATCTCCTCGCCAGGCTATGCAGGCCCTCCGTTCCTCACCGACGATCCTGAACCCGTCGATCTGGGCCATTGGGAGGTTTACGGCTTTACGGCCGGGACGCATGTGAGGGGCGATACCGGCGGTACGCTGGCGGGCGTCGAGGTCAATTACGGTGCTGCCCCCAACTTGCAGCTTCACGTTATTGCACCCTTGGCGTTTGACAGTCCCGGCGGCGGCACCATGCAGGTGGGATCGGGCGACTTGGAGCTTGGTGCGAAGTACCGGCTTGTCACCCCGGGCGACAATGACTGGTACCCGCAAGTGGGGATATTCCCGCTCATGGAAATCCCGACCGGCGATTCCCAACGCGGTCTGGGCGCAGGTGAAATGCGGGAGTTTCTTCCTGTCTGGCTGCAGAAGGATTTCGGAGACTGGACAACCTACGGCGGTGGCGGGTTCTGGCACAATCCAGGCCTGGGCAATCAAAACTACTGGTTCGCAGGATGGCTCTTGCAAAACCAGGTGTCAAAAAGCCTTGCCCTGGGCGTGGAGGTTTTTCATCAGACCGCGGACACCATTGGCGGCGGAGATACCACCGGCTTCAATGTTGGCGGCATCTATGACTTCAACGAGCATTATCATCTGCTGTTTTCCGGTGGCCGGGGCCTGCAGAACGCCGCGCTCGCAAATCAGCTCTCGTATTACCTCGCTATCCAATCAACCTTCTGACTCCCACCAGCTCGGCCAACCTCCGTTCCGGGGAGCCAATGCCCGCCTGGCGCCAAAAGCGGACATGGACCGCGTCAGCGGCCTGTTCTGATGCCGACCAGGCTGTAAGCCGGACAATAGCGAACGACGGCCGTCAGAATGGGCACCACGCCGATCCAACCCACCCAGTTCCATCCTGTAGCCGGAAAGCCAAGTTGAAGGGCATAGGCCAGCAGAAGAAGGCCAAGGATGACCCGGGCAATTCTGTCCATGCTTCCAATGTTCGGTCTCATGCGGTTCGCTCTCTTTCCATTCATTTGTTCCACGGTGCGTGCGCCATGACCCGCGCAAGGCCGCAAAAGCCTGTTGCGCCGGCCACCAATAATCCCAGGCCCAGGACACCAGAGATTACCCCGAACAAGGGACTGACGAAGAGTGCCAGTCCTGAAGCCGCCACGAGTGCGATGCCAATGGTCAATTGAACCCGGCGGTCGAGCGGGAGAACGAAACCGCCCGTCCTGATGGGCAGTCCCGCAGCCGCCCAGGCGTCAATTCCACCTGCCAGATTGTAAACTTCAAGCCTGGGGTTCTGACGGATCAGCTTTTCGCAGGCCGATGCACCACGGCCGCCTTTCAGACAATGGACAACAATTCGCCCTCCTTCGGGCAGCTGTGTCGCATCGATCTTCCCGAGCGGAATGGGGCGGGCCTGGACGATATTCCGGGAACGGTGTTCGGCCGGTTCGCGCACATCAACCAGCAGTGCGCTGCCCTGCTCAAGCCATTGGCGCAACGTGGCCGGATCGACTGTTTTCACTGACATGGGGTACCCCAACTGCGCTTACACCACCCTACCGCACGCTGCCGGTCGAGACATTGTGCCAGATCAACCCGCGGGGCGAATGGAGGGTGCAATCTGGCCTTTAAAACCGGGGTGACACATGAAAGATTATCCGGCGATTGTCAGGGACATATCCGCCAACCTGAAGA
>CANBZE010000167.1 GCA_947373775.1 Alphaproteobacteria bacterium | reverse complement strand
GAAACCCGCATGTCCATCACCCGCGCCGATGCGCGGGTGCCGGTGTTCAGCCGGATATACCGCGTGCCGTCCTATGCGGTGGGCACGCCAGGCCAGGCCGAGGGATTGGAAACCTTCGCCCAGCTGCTGGGCGGGGACCAGACCTCGGTGCTCTACCGTGTGCTGGTGGAGCAGAAGAAACTGGCCAGCGATGCCGGCGCCAGTTACGACGGCAATGTCCGCGACGCGGCCGAATTCTCGGTCTATGCCGTGCCGCGGCCCGGCGTGTCGCTGGAAGCCCTGGAAAAGGCGATGGATCAGGTGTTGGGCGTCAGCGCCCTGGCGTTGCCGCGGGATGCCGACCTGGCGCGCGCCAAGACCCAGCTGATCGCCGGCGTCACCTTCCGCCGCGACAGCCAGTTCGCGATGGCATCTGCTTACGGCCAGGCCCTGACCATCGGCCTGACGGTGGACGATGTGAATGAATGGCCCGCCCGCATCCGCGCCGTCAGCGCCGAGAATGTGCGCAAGGCGGCGCAGCTTCTGTCCAAGAAGCAGGCCGTCACCGGCTACCTGATCCCGGGAGGCGCCAAATGAAACGCCTTCTCGCCGTGCTCGCCTTGACCGTGCTGGCCGCGCCCGCGCAAGCCGCCAACATTCAGAACATCGATCTGGGCAAAAAGGCCGAAGTCTGGTTCGCCGAAGACCACACTGTTCCCATCGTTTCGTTCAACATCTCGCTGCCGGCCGGTTCAGCCTATGATCCGGCAGGCCAGGCGGGACTGGCGGCCTTTACCGGCGCCATGATCGACGAGGGCGCGGGCAACCTGGATTCCAAGGCGTTTCACGAAGCGCTGGCCAACAAAGCCATTTCCTTTACGGCGCGGGCCGAGCGCGACTACCTGACCATCTCCATTTCCACCCTGAAGGAAAATGCGCCCGAAGCGCTGCATCTGCTGCAACTGGCGCTGACCCATCCGCGTTTCGAAGGTGAAGCGCTGCAACGCGTGCGCACCCAGATCATCCAGTCGCTGCAGCAGGAACAGGCCGAGCCGCAACGTGTGGCCTCCAGAGGCTTCATGCGCGAATTCTTTGGCGGCCATGCCTATGCCCATCCCATCACCGGCGAGATCGACAGCATTTCGGCCATCAATGCCAGTGACCTGAAAAGCTTCGCCCGTACGCACTGGGTCAAGAATGGTTTGAAAGTGGCGGTGGCCGGCGACATCACCGCGCCGGTGCTGGCCAAGCTGCTCGGCGATACCTTCCAGCCCGTGTCAGGCGCCGCCGCGCCGGGCTTGCCCAATGTCGGGCGGTTGGGTGCGCCCGGCGTGCATGTCATTGCCTTGCCGGTGCCGCAGCCTACCGCCAGCTTCGGCCTGCCGGGCATCATGCGCCATGACCCGGATTTTATTCCCGGCTATGTCGCCAATTACATCCTGGGCGGAGGCGGTTTTTCCTCGCGCCTGACCGATGAAGTGCGGGTCAAGCGCGGGCTGACCTACGGCATCTCCACCTCGCTGACCTCCTACAGCAAGGCCAGCATCCTGCAGGGCTCGGTCGCCACCCGCGCCGATGCTATCCGCCAGACCGTGCAGGTGGTGCGCGATACCCTGACCGAGTTCTCCAGGAACGGTCCGACGCAGCAGGAACTGGACGACGCCAAGACCTATCTGACCGGCAGCTTCCCGCTGGCCTTTGCCTCCAACAGCGGCACGGCGTCCCAATTGGGCGCCTTCCAGCGCCAGAACCTGGACATCGGCTATGTCGCCCGCCGCAATGCCATGATCCAGGCGGTCACCCTGGCTGACGTGAAGCGCGTGTCCAAAAAGCTGTTCGATCCGGCGCGGTTGACGGTGGTGATCGGCGGCAGCCCGGCCGAAGGCCGCGGCGCGCCGCAGATTCCGCGCCCGCCGGTCCGCCCCGCACCCGTGCCTGCCCCGGGAGCGGCCCCCGGCAGTGTCACACCGGCGTCAAAGCCCGCTGACAAGCCTTTGGCGGGCCCGGTACCGGCGCCCAAGGTCGACAAAAAGCCCTAAAGCCTGTTGATGATTGGATGGGCTTGGGGGCGGTATCTGAAATCCGTCTGATAGAGTGACCCTCCATGCCAGATTCAAAATCCCCGCTGAACATCTCTCTCGACCTTGCGCTGACCGGCAAGGGCGCTCCGCCCAAGGCTGTTTACGACGCTTCGCTGGCACGCGCCGGCGATGCGCTGGACTGGCTGCGCGACCAGCACAAATCCAAATCGCTGGAGCTGCTGCAGATCCCCTCGCGCACCGACGACCTCAAGAAAGCGCAGGCCCTGGCGGCGACCATCGGCAAGGGCATGAAGACCGTGGCGGTGCTGGGCATCGGCGGTTCCAGCCTGGGCGGCCAGGCGCTGACGGTGCTGAGCAAGAAATCCACCAAGCGCGCCTTTGTTGAATTCCACGACAATCCCGATCCGCTCAGCTGGCGCGGCGTGCTCAAGCGGGTGGACAAGGGGCTGGACATCACCAAGACCCATTTCATCTGCATCTCAAAATCCGGCGGCACGGCCGAGACCCTGTCCCAGGTGCTGTCGGCGGAAGCCGCGCTGAAGAAGGCCGGCGTCAAGAACATCAAGAAGCACTTCACGATTATTACGGAGCCGCACAAGAGCCCGTTGCGCGATTTTGCGGAAAGCATCGGCGCGCCGACTCTGGATCATCCCACCGGGGTGGGCGGCCGCTATTCGGTGCTGACGGTGGTGGGGCTTTTGCCGGCGTTGATGATGAAGCTGGACGCCAAGGCGCTGCGCAAGGGCGCGCAGGCGGTGCTGGACCAGACGTTGAATGCCAAGACGGCGCAGGATTCGGCCGTGGCGCGCGGCGCAGCGCTGCATCACGCTTTGGCGGAAGGTGGCAAGTTGGCCACCACCATCCTATGGCCCTATGCCGACAAGCTGGCGATCTTCGGCGGCTGGTGGCGGCAATTGTGGGCCGAGAGCCTGGGCAAGGACGGCAAGGGCTCCACGCCGGTGTCGGTGCTGGGTCCGGTGGACCAGCACAGCCAGTTGCAGCTGTTTCGCGACGGGCCGGGCAATGCGCTGTTCACCATCATGACGGTCGATACCAAGGGCGAGGGCGCCTCGGTGCCCGCCGCCCGCGCCAAGCAGATCGGCGTGCCGTATCTGGCGGGCAAGACATTGGGCGATCTGGTGGATGCCGAAGCCCGCGCCACCGCGCAGACATTGTTCAAGAATGGCCGCCCGGTGCGGGTGATCCATATGCCCCGGGTGGACGAGTTCGAAGTGGGCGCCCTGATGATGCATTTCATGCTGGAGACCATCGTCATGGGCCGGTTGATGGGGGTTGATCCGTTTGATCAACCCGGTGTCGAAGAAGCCAAGGTGCTGACCCGGCAGTATTTGGCGGAGACGTAATGGCGATCCGGCGGCTTTCCGAAGGCACGGTCAACCGCATCGCCGCCGGCGAAGTGGTGGAGCGTCCGGCCGCCGCGATCAAGGAACTGGTGGAGAATGCGATGGATGCGGGCGCCACCCGCATCGACATCGCCGCCTCCAATGGCGGCGCCGACCTGCTGCTGGTGGAAGATGACGGCATCGGCATGAGCGCCGATGACCTGCGGCTGGCGATCGAGCGGCATGCCACCTCCAAACTGCCGGTCACCAATGGCGAGGACGATCTCTCCCACATCGTCACCATGGGCTTTCGCGGCGAGGCGCTGCCCTCCATCGGGGCGGTGGCGCGTCTCAGCCTCACCAGCCGCATGGCAGGCGGCGAGGCGGCGGAGATCAAGGTGGATGGCGGCAAGATTGAGGGCCCGCGGCCGGCGGCGTTTCTGGCATCGGGCCAGCACGGCACCCGCGCCGAAGTGCGCGAGCTGTTCTATGCCACCCCGGCGCGGCTGAAGTTTCTTAAATCCACCCGTTCCGAAGATCTGGCGATCATCGACATCGTCAAGCGGCTGGCGATGTCGCGCCCCGATATCGGGTTCACCCTGACATTGGATGGGCGCCGGGCGCTGGATCTGGCTGCCGAGCCTGATTTGATGGACGGAAGGCTGCCGCGCCTGGCCCGCATCATGGGCCGCGACTTTGGCGACAATGCCGCCCGCGTCGAAGCGGGGCGCGAGGGCATTTCACTGTCCGGCTATGCCGGGCTGCCAACCTACACCCGCGCCAATGCCGCCATGCAGTTCCTGTTCGTCAATGGCCGGCCGGTGCGCGACAAGCTGCTGGTGGGGGCGGTGCGCGGCGCCTATGCCGATTTTCTGGCGCGCGACCGCCATCCGGCGCTGGCGCTGTTCCTGGATTGCGATCCCAGCTTCGTGGACGTGAATGTGCATCCGGCCAAGACCGAAGTACGCTTTCGCGACGCCGGACTGGTGCGCGGCTTGATCGTTGGGGCGCTGAAACACGCTATCGAAGCCAGCGGCCAGCGCGCCTCCACCACCGTGGCGTCCTCGGCCCTGGCAGCGTTCCAAAGACAGGCGCCGTCGCCCTTCAGTTCCCCCAACATTTTTTCCGGCGGCGGGATGCGCGAAGCGCCGCAGGCTTACGTGCCCAGCTCCGTGCCGATGTCGGTGCGCATGGAAGAAGCGCCCATTGAAACAATGGCCGATACACCGCTGGGCGTGGCGCGGGCGCAGTTGCACGAAACCTATGTCGTGGCCCAGACCGCCGACGGTATCGTCATCGTCGACCAGCATGCCGCCCATGAGCGGCTGGTCTATGAGCGCATGAAGAAGGCGTTGGCTAATGGTGGTGTCCATCGCCAGCCGCTGCTGATCCCCGAAGTGGTGGATCTGGACCCATCGGAAGTCACTCGCGTCAGCGCCCGCGCCGCCGAGCTGGCCGAGCTGGGCCTGGTGGTCGAAGGTTTCGGGCCCGATGCGGTGGTGGTGCGCGAAGTCCCCGCCATGCTGGGCAAGCTGGATGTGAAGGGTTTGGTGCGCGATTTGGCGGATGAAATCGCCGAGACCGGCAATGCCTTGTCCTTGAAAGAGCGGCTGGAAGAAGTCTCCGGCACTTTGGCCTGTCACATGAGTGTGCGGGCGGGCCGGCGGCTGAATGCCGAGGAAATGAACGCCCTGTTGCGCGAGATGGAAACCACGCCCCATTCCGGCCAGTGCAACCACGGCCGCCCGACCTATGTCGAACTGAAGCTCGCCGACATCGAGCGGCTGTTCGGGCGGCGGTAGGCGAGAGCCCTCGCCCCGCATCGCGGGGCGAGGGAGTCATTCCAGTTCGGTCTGCGCGAAGTGCTTCATGGCGGCGCCCAGATAGTCGGTGAGCCCCTCAGCCTTGGCTTCATAGCGGGCCCGGAAGTCCGGATTCTGGTCGTAGAGCTCGGCGAGGTTCGCGAACGCCACCCGGTTCGGCGGCGCGGCCC
>CANBZE010000166.1 GCA_947373775.1 Alphaproteobacteria bacterium | reverse complement strand
GCGCAAGTGATTGAGCAGGCTGAGCCAGATGGTCGGCACCCCCAGCGCCAGGGTGGCGCGCTCGCCATTCATCAATGACAGCAACGATGCCGGGTCGAGCTGACGCCCCGGCATCAGCAGCGCAGCGCCCGTCATCGGTGCCAGATAAGGCAATCCCCAGGCGTTGACGTGAAACATCGGCACCACGGCCAAAATGCGGTCGGTAGCGCGGGCGCATATGGCATCCCCACTGGCCATCGCCATGGCACACAACACAGTGGAGCGATGGGAATAGAGCACACCCTTGGGCCGCCCGGTGGTGCCGGAAGTATAGCAAAGCGCCGAAGCGGTATTCTCATCGAACACCGGCCAAAACTTGTCTTCGGCCGCGCCCTCGCCCGCCGCGGCCATCAAACTCTCATAGCGATGCAACGCCATCCCGGGTGGCAGATCGCAGGCCCCATCGCCCAGCACCACCACGCCGCGCAGCGTGTCTTTCAGTTGCGGGGCGATCGCCTGCAGGATGGGCAGAAAGGCGGGGTCGGCAAATACGAGCCCGTCTCCAGCATGGCTGATGATGTAGGCGATGTCGTCCGCCGCCAGGCGCGGATTGATGGTGTTGCACACCGCACCGATGCCCGAGATGCCGTAATAAAGTTCAAAATGGCGATCACTGTTCATCGCCAGAGTACCCACCCGGTCGCCGGTCTTCACCCCCAGTTCACGCAACATTGTAGCCGTCTTGCGGGCGCGGCGGGCCAGTGCCGCATAGTTGGTGCGCGACAGGCTCCCGTCCTCGCGCCGCGAGACCACTTCGCCCGCGCCATGGTGGCGGGCGGCGTGCTCCAGGATCGAGGAAATCAAAAGGTCGCGCCGTTGCATCAAGCCTTGCATGCATCGCTTCCCTTTGCGCCGCCTACAGAACCTTCCAGCTCGCCAGCAAGCCACCGCCGCCCTTGGGCGCGCCGCTGGAGAGCCCGTATTCGCCATAGGCGGTGAAGGTCAGGCTGTCGCTCGCCACCCAGCTCAGCGAACTGAACAGCTGCTGGCTGTCCGCCAGGGTGGAACTGATGGTGCCGTCAAAATCATAGGATGCGATCATCAACAGGTGATCGCTGAGCTGATAACTGGTGCCCACCGAAAAGGACGGCGCGCTGACCAGTGAATAGGCGGTGGGCGCACCCGGCACCCGGTAGCCGAACGACACGAACGGCGCCCAGAGCCCGATCTGGCGCGACACGTCCACCGAGAATCCGAAATCGGTCTCCCCCGAAGTCAGGCCTTGGCCCTCATCGCCGGTCGCCAGCTTGACGCGCCCCGTCAAGTCCACCTGATATTCACCGGTCAGGTCCGACGGCACCGAATAGGTGGTGCTGAGATTGAGATCGCCCCAGCCCTTGCGCTCCTTGTCGGCGGTGCGCCCCGCATTGACCACCACCGGCACGCCGCCCGCGCCCACCACCAGGAAGGCAGGTCCGGTAATGGTGACGTAAGGCAGCGCCGCGGTGAACTGGAAGTTGCCGGTCTTCACCGTGACGTCCGACAAGGCCACAAGAATGTCCGTCGCGCGCACGCTGCCATAATGGCCGGACGAATAGTCCAGCCCCGTCGACAGGCTCACGCTGGTATCCGAAGCCGGCGCCGCATCCTGCGCAGCTGCAGCCGACACGCCGCACAGCGAGGCGCCCAGCGCGATCGCCGCCAGCCGCATATGGAAGTTGGTTTGTTTGCCCACCGGTTCCATCCTAGCGATGCAGGGTTGCCAGCCGGGCGCGCAATGCCGCCCGGATGGCCTGGATCTGCTGGCGGGTCGCCGCCGTGGTGCGTTGCTGCTCCCGCGCCGCGGCGATGTCCGCAGAACTCATGCCCGGGGGTTCGGCGCTTTTGGCATCGCTCTTGGTATCACTTTTGGCGTCGGGCGTCGCGGCGGACTTCTCCACAGGCGCAGGCGCCTGCTGCGCCATGGCGCCGCCCACCGGCAGCATCAGCACGCAAATCAAAACCAGCAAGGCGAACGAAAGGGCCTGCGCGCTTCGCCCTCCCCCACACAGCGGCAAACCGTTGCCGCGCCGGTATGCGCTCCCCATCATGTTGTCACAACGCTTGCTCATGGTGCGCGCCCCCCGGCCTGCACAGGCGCGGCACTGTCCGGCGATTCCAGATCCAGTCCCCCGCAACGTCCCGGCTCAAGCTGCACATTGCACTGCGCCACGCGGGCCCCCGGCACGCGCACCTGGTATTTTCCGATGCGCTTGTTGGGAACCACGAAATCCGTCGAAATCATCTGCGCGCCCGAGGCGAACGCCCAGTCGCGCCGCAGCATGTCGTTCTTGCGCGCCTCGCGGGTGTCGGCATCGGCGAAGGTATGCACGATCAAGCCCGCCTTGACGCGAGCGATGACGTCATTGGAGTTCTTGGCGGGATTGTCGATGGTGGTAAAGGCGGCGGCCGGCGATTTCTCGTCGGTGTTGACGAACATCGCCCGCCCTTCCAGCGACGCGCGCGCGCCGCGATAGAGCGCCACCTTCGCCTTGTTGTCGTCCAGCAGGAACAGCACCTTGCCCCTTGCCACGCCCAGCTTGGGCCAGTTGCCCGCCGCCACCGCCTCGCGCAGGGTCGGATAACTGCCCTGCACCATCTGCGGCGTGATCATCTCCTCGGGCTTGAAGGCGGCACGGACTTCTGCATCCAGCGCATCGAAGGCGGCAGCATCATACTTGTAGGGCTTGGTGGCGCCGGGCATCGGTGTGCGCTCGTCATTGGTGCGCAGCGCGATGATGACCGGAAGATGTTTGGGATTGGCGCGCGACCAGCCCGCCACCGCTTTCAAACAGTCCGCCAGCTTGACGCAGCTGGAATTGAAATCGATGTCCAGAATGTGGATGACCTTGAAGCCTGGCGTGGCCATCGCCGCGATATAATCATCCGCCACCAGATCACCGGCCATCGATGCGCCGGCCGGATATTTGTAAAGCCCGCCCTTGGGATCATAGGCCACGTCGAATTCCAGCGAGCGCGCGCCTGCCGCCAGCTGCGCCGCAATCGGGGGCTGGTCATAGTCCAGCGCCTGGGCATCCTCGCTGGAGCCCATCTTGATCAGCGACATCATCTGCTTGCTGGGCTGCAGCTTGTAGCTTTCGGAGGTCCCCACCGCCTGCATTTCATTCAGGCGCACATTGGCGTCGAACCAGGCCGCGGCGCAGCCTGTCCCCGCCAGGCGCACATCCTTGGCCGCCAGGTCGCAAGTTTGCGCCGGCGCGGGGCGCGCGCCCACGGCGATCAACAAGGACGTCAGCGTGATGACGGCAAAAACGCGCAATCTGCCCCCGGGCGGACGATGAAACTGGGTATGCAAGCAAACAGAACAGACACAGATATGGACGGGCACCGGTTGTTCGGGATACGCGTCTTCGGTCGAACGTTCAGCATGGACCAAACAACCGGACGGCGACAGCCCCGGCCGGTGCATTGGGACTTTGAATTGCCTTTTTTATCGCGCCTGATCGGCGCCCGTCCAGTGCGGCTGATACAGGGTTAAATCGCTTTGAGCCTTTTGAATCGCATAACTTTGACGCTGCCCGGCTTCGCCGCTATTGGCCTGGCCTTGGCGCTGGGCACCCATGCCCAGGCGGGCCCGGCTGCCGACCTGACGATCCGGGTCGAGAATCTCTCCGCCGCCGGCGGCATCCTGCGTCTGGGGCTCTATGACCGGACCCATTATCCCGACGACAATTCCAGGCCGGTCGCCGCCGCCGATGTGAAAGCCACCGGCAACGAGATGGTGATCCACCTGCACGGCATCACGCCTGGCACCTATGCCATCGAGACGTTCCAGGATCTCGATGGCAATGGCGAGATGGACATGACCTGGCTGGGCTTTCCCGAAGAACCCTTCGGCTTTTCCCGCGATGTCCGCCCCCATCTGCGCAAGCCGCCCTTCAATCAGGTCGCCTTCACCCTGGCGCCCGGCGAGAACATGCAGGTGATCCACCTGCAGACATCGGTTTCGATCTTCCCATAGGGCATTTTCTCAACGCGCTGCGGGCGGCTCCTGGTCGGTCCTGATCCCTGCCATGAGGCGATACAGGGCGGCGGCGCGGTTCACGAACGATTTTTCATGTCCAGACGCAAACATGCTGCTGCCCTCGCCGCTTCTGGTGAGGATACGAACAGCGAATGTCCCTGGACCCGCCGCCTGGATGACCAGCAGCGTCTGGAGTGACCCGGGCTTGAACACAGTCAGGTAAAACCGGCGCATCGGCGTGATGTTCTCGCCGGAAACAACCAGCCGGTCGGGGGTGCGTTCCAGCACCGTCAGCCGGTATACCGTGGACCCGGTGCGGACATCATCCTCCCAATAGTAAAGGTGCGCGCCCGTCACGAACTCGGACGCGGAAAAATCATGGCGGCGCGCACTGGGATCCGGACCGCTCAGCGCGGACGCGTTCTTGGCAATCGGTCCCCACTTGCCATCGGTCGTTGACCAATACTGAACACCCGGCAACGCGGATATTGCGCCAAGCCGGGCGATCAGCGAGGCCATGACGTCACCGGAGCGCACAGCGCCCGTCACGCTGACCAGAACCTTTGACCGTGACGAAGCCGGCCAGCTGCTGCAGCCGGGCGGCTGCCAATGGGCACGCGCAAGTTCCTGCTCCTGCCAGACCTCCACCACCGGTGCCCCTGCCGGCAAGGTCGCAATGCTGCAGGAGGATGGCGGCTCGCCGGCCTGCGCGCCATCTGCAATCAACGACAAAATACAGGCCGACAGGATCGCGCGCCAATTCACAGCATGTTTTCCCAGGCCAGCGCGTAAAGCTCCTTCAGCCGTCCCCAGACAGGGCGGGACTTCCAACGGCGCAGATCGATGGGCCGGGCATCACCCTGGCTGGCCTGGAAAAGATCTTCCATCTCCTGTGCCGCATCGCTGCCCAGCACCACGGCATCGACTTCATCATTGTAGATGACACTGCGGTGATCGAAGTTGGATGAGCCGATTGCGGCCCACACCCCATCTATCACCACCGTCTTGGAGTGCAGGATGACCTTGTCCGTCTCGTAGATTTTCACGCCCGCTTCCAGCAGTTCGGCATAATGGGAATGCGCCACGGCGATCGACAGCTCCGAGTCACTGCGGCCAGGCAGCAGCAGCCGCACATCCACCCCACGCCTGGCCGCATCAACCAGGCTTTCCATCTCCTGCTTGGTGGGCGCAAAATAGGCCGCGGTAATCTTGATGCTTTTCTCGGCGGTGCGGATCGCGGTGAGCAGCGTGATGTAATATTGCGGAATCTGATTGTCCGGTGTGCTGCCCAGAACCCGTATCACCGCTTTGCCGCTCGCGGGCGCCGGCGGAAACATCGAAGCCTGGTCCAGCGCCGGGC
>CANBZE010000165.1 GCA_947373775.1 Alphaproteobacteria bacterium | reverse complement strand
GATGTACCGTTTCCTGGCCGACAATGCGATGGACCTGATCACCCGCCATTCGCCCGACGGACGCATCCGTTTCGCCAGCCCCGCCACCGTCGCGCTGCTGGGGCGGCTGCCCGATGAAATACTGGGCCTGGCGATGCCGACCATCGTGCATCCCGACGACCTGGATGCGGTGCAGGCGGCGCTGATGGAATCCAGCTATCACGGCCGCGCCGGCAGCGCCGAAGTGCGGCTGCGCCACAAGGACGGCCATTTCGTGTGGGCGGAAATCCGCTGCCGCCCGGCGCGCGAAAGCGCCGGCGAGCCCGCCGACATCGTGGCGGTGACCCGCGACATCTCCGAGCGCAAGCAACAGGAACGGGCGCTGGTGGAGGCACGCGATGCGGCGCTGGCCGCCAACCGCGCCAAGTCGCGCTTCCTGGCCAATATGAGCCATGAACTGCGCACGCCGCTGAACGCCATTATCGGTTTTTCCGAAGTGATGACGCGCGAGATGTTCGGGCCCGTCGGCCCGCGCTACCAGGAATATTCCCGCCTGATCCATGAATCGGGCGGCCATCTGCTGGAGCTGATCAACTCGGTGCTGGACATGTCCAAGATCGAGGCCGGCAAGTTCGAACTGGCCGAGGAACTGTTCGATCTTGGCGATACCGCCGAAAGCGCCGTGCGCTTTTTGAAAATCCCGGCCGAGCGGGCCGGCGTGGCGCTGAAGCTGGACATCGCGGTGAGCGCGCGGCTGGTGTTCGCCGACCGCCGTGCCGTCAAGCAGATCCTGGTGAATCTGCTCTCCAACGGCGTGAAATATACCCCGCCCGGCGGCACGGTGAGCGTGACGGCGCGCGCCGAAAAGGGCATCGAGATTGTGGTGCAGGATACCGGCACCGGCATCTCCAAGGCCGATCTGGCGCGGCTGGGCCAGCCCTTCGAGCAGGTGGAGAACGCCGAGACCCGCGCCAAGGAAGGCACCGGGCTGGGCCTGGCGCTGGTCAAGGCGCTGGCGGCGATGCATGGCGGCGAAGCCGTGCTGGCCTCGGCGCTGGGCGAAGGCACCACTGTCACGGTGCGGTTGCCGAATGCCGCGGTGAACGCCAAGGGCGAGCGTCTGGAAACAAGCAAAGTCCTGCCGTTCCGCGCCGCCTCCTGATACAAGCCTGTCATGGAAGCAACGCCGCGCCTCAAAGCCGGAATCTTCGTGCGCGCCCTGACCCGCCGCACCGAAGTGGCGGGCGCCTCGGCCTTTGTCGTGCGCATGGGTTCGGAAGAAGCCGGCGCCGTCATCCTGCGGATCAACCGGCTGGACGGGACGGTCCTGGTGTTGAACCAGACGCGCGACGGTCAGGGGCGGCTGGTCTGGGCGCAAGCTTTGGGCGGCTGGACCGACGAGAGGCGCGCCGGCGACTGGTGTGACAAACAGGTGAAGTTCGATCCCGATCTGTGGATCGTGGAAGTCGAGGACCGCCAAGGCCGCGCTTTTGTGGACGAGCCGATCGTGTAATCTGCATCCAGCGGCGCCGCCAACAGGGCACATGACACAGCATCAACTGATTCAAATTTTCCTTCCCATTCTGATCCTGCTGCCGGTGCTCTATTTCCGCATGCGCCGCATGACCAAGGCGCAGCCGCTGAAGCTGAACCGGCTGTGGATCCGCCCCGCCATCATCCTGGCGGTTACCGCCCTGGCGCTGCTGGCGCCGCAACCCGGCCATCACATTGTACGCCACCTGGTGGCGCAGGACTGGACTTGGCTCGTGGTGGCGGCGGTGCTCGGCGCGGTGGGCGGCTGGTATTGGGGCCGCACCATGGCGATCGAGGTGCACCCCGAGGACGGCACCCTGATGGTCACCGGCGGTCAAGCGGCCCTGCTGGTGCTGGGCGTGCTGATCCTGCTGCGGCTGGGGCTGCGCACCGGGCTGGCGGTGGAAGGCCAGGCCCTGCATCTGGACGTGTTGCTGATCTCTGACGCGTCCATCGTCTTTACCGCAGCGCTGTTCACGGTGCGCGCCGTGGAGATGTACATAAGAGCCAGGCGGATCATGGCCCGCAGTTAAGTTCCGGTTGCCGGGACGGGCGGGGCCTGCTAACCCCCGGCCATGAGCAAGACCCCTGCCAGCGAAGCCGCGCGGCGCCGCACCTTCGCCATCATTTCCCATCCCGACGCGGGCAAGACCACCCTGACCGAACACCTGCTTTTGCTGGGCGGGGCGATCCATGCCGCCGGCCGGGTGAAGGCGCGCGGCGAGGCCCGCCGCGCCAAGTCCGACTGGATGAAAATCGAGCAGGAACGCGGCATCTCGGTCACCTCGGCGGTGATGACGTTCGAATACCAGGACGCGGTGTTCAACCTTCTGGACACGCCGGGCCATGAAGATTTCAGCGAAGACACTTACCGCACCCTGACGGCAGCGGACTCGGCGGTGATGGTGATCGACGCCGCCAAGGGCATCGAAGCCCAGACCCGCAAGCTGTTCGAGGTCTGCCGGCTGCGCGACATCCCGATCATGACATTCGTCAACAAGATGGACCGCGAGGCGCGCGATCCCTTTGAACTGCTGGACGAGATTTCCGACCAGTTGCAGATCGAGACCGCGCCCATGATGTGGCCGGCCGGCATGGGCCTGAACTTCAAGGGCATTCAGGACCTGAACAAGAATGCGTTCATCCCCTTCAACGAGGGCAAGCTGGACGCCGAACTGAAGGCCAAGCTGGACGAAGATGTGGGCCTGGCGCGCGAAGGGTTGCCGCGCTTTGATCTGGCGACCTACCGGGAAGGCCATTTGTCGCCGGTCTATTTCGGCAGCGCCTTGAAGAATTTCGGCGTGGCGCAACTTCTGGATGCGCTGACCGAATATGCCCCTTCGCCGCGCTCCCAGGCCGCGGTCGGCCGTGCCGCCGAACCGGGCGACAAGGAAGTCACCGGCTTTGTGTTCAAGGTGCAGGCCAACATGGACCCCAACCACCGCGACCGGGTGGCGTTCCTGCGCCTGGCCTCGGGCGAGTTCCGCCGCAACATGAAGCTGAAACAATCGGGCACCGCCAAGACCATCGGCGTCCACAATCCCATCCTGTTCTTCGCCAGTGAGCGTGAGACGGTGGACGAGGCCTGGCCCGGCGACATTATCGGTATTCCCAATCACGGCGTGCTGCGCGTCGGCGACACCCTGTCGGAATCGGGCAATGTGGTGTTCACCGGCATTCCCAACTTCGCGCCGGAAATATTGCGCCGGGTGCGCCTGTCCGATCCCATGAAGCAGAAGCACCTGGCGCGCGCGCTGGAGAGCCTGGCGGAAGAGGGCGTCACCCAGGTGTTCAAGCCGGTCATCGGTTCGCAATGGATCATCGGTGTGGTGGGCGCACTGCAGCTGGATGTGCTCAAGTCGCGGCTGGTGGCCGAATATGACCTGGACGCCGAGCTGGAGGCCTCGCCTTACGACGTCGCCCGCTGGCTGGCGGGCAGCGAGGCCGAGCTGGAGAAATTCTCAAGCGCCAACAAGGGCGGCATGGCGACCGACCGCGACGGGGCGCCGGTGTTTCTGTCCAAGAGCGCCTGGGAAATCGGCTATGTCGCCGAGCGTTTTCCGAATGTGAAGTTCCTGAAGACCCGCGAGCGTCACGAAGTCAACGCAGAAAACTTGGGCTAGGCGGCGGCGCTTACGCCTTCGCGCCAGCCGCGCAGCACGCGGGTCGCCTCGCTCATCGGCACGGTGTCGTAGGCGTCCAGCACGGCAAAGGCATGGGCGCGGTCGCGGCCCGGGCGGACCAGCAGCGCCAGCGCGGAAAAAGCGGCGCGTTCGATATTGGCGCCCTTGCAGGCCACCGCCAGCGCGGCGCCGCTTTCGTCATCCAGGATCTGCACCGCCATCTTGTCGTCCACGCCCAGGCTTTGCGCCAGGGCGTCGTGCAGGCCTTCGCCGCAGCGGGCCGCTTCGATCAAGGTCTGGGAAACGGATTCGCGGGGCAGCACACGCCCTGACAGGTGGGGGGTCGGAATAAAGCTGGACGCGCAGACGGGCGCGGGTGGCGGGATCGACATCGCGCGCCGCCTTGGCCAGCAAGGCCTCGCATACGCCGCGCATGCTGCCGGGGTAATCGGCCGGCCAGGCGGTCAGCAGCTCGGCCACTTCCTCGGCCAGCGCCGCGCGCAAGGCGGGGCCCTGGTCGGCCAGTTGCAGCAGGTGGGAAAGCTTTTGCGAAGCGGCCATGGCGATATCCTTTGGAAGGACATGCTGGCGCATCACTCTTAACGTTTCGTTTGTTGTGAAAAATCAGGCTGGTCGCGGCGAGATGTTTAACAGCTGGTAAATATCAGCCGATGACGGCCCACGCGTCTGGGTAATAGCCATTGAACGGCGAGCGCGACGATACGGTATAGGCACCCATCGCGCCGAACAGCACGTAATCGCCGTTGGCGATACTGTCGGGCAGCAGCACCGGGCGTGGCAGCACGTCGGCGCTGTCGCAGGTGGGGCCATAGACGCGGAAGGGCCGCTTCTCGCCGCTCAGCAGCTTGGCCTTGCCGCGCGGGTCCAGGGTGATGCCGGTGGGCGGATAGTCCTCGTCAAAGCTGATGAAGCGCTGCTCGTCGAAGCTGCCATAGATGCCGTCATTCATGTACAGCCGGTCGCCGCGGCGCATCACCACCTGCGTCACCAGCGAAATGCCCGGCGCGCACAAAGCGCGGCCCGGCTCGCACATCACGTTCAGCTTGCCCGGGCCCAGCGTGTTCAGCGCTTCCTTGATCATGTCGAAATACCAGTGATAGGGCGGCGGCTCCTGTCCCGAATAGGCGGCCGGGAATCCGCCGCCGATATCCAGCGCGGTGATCTCCACCCCCGACAGGGTGATGGTGCGCTGGGCGATCTCGATCGCCTGGGCATAGGAAAAGGGCGACAGGCATTGCGAGCCTACATGGAAGGTCAGGCAAGGCGCCGCGCCCGCCACCCGCACGCGCTTGAGCAGTTTGGCGGCTTCCGCAGGGCCACAGCCATACTTGCTGGACATTTCCAGCAGTGCGCCGCCCAGCTGGGCCACCAGCCGCACAAAGACGCGCAGCTTCGCAGGCTTGCCGGTTTCGGCCAGCAGCTTGTCCAGCTCCGCGGCGCTGTCGATCACAAAGTCGGTGACACCGTGCTTCTCAAACGCTGCCTTGGCCTGGCCCGGCAGGCGCACCGGCGCCATGAAATGACAGATGGCGTCGGGGAACAGGCTTTTCACCGCTTCGATCTCGCCCAGGCTGGCGGTGTCGAAATGGCGGATGCCGGCGTTCCACAGATTGGTGATGGCGACGGGATGGGGATTGGCCTTCACCGCGTACAGGACATCGCCGGGAAATCCGTCCAGGAAATGCTTGGCGGCGCCCGCGAACTTGTCGGGATGCACC
>CANBZE010000164.1 GCA_947373775.1 Alphaproteobacteria bacterium | reverse complement strand
TGGTGGCGGATGCGGAAAGGACCCTGCTGTCGCTCCAGGCCAAGGCCGAGCAGATGCGGCTGGAATCCATGCTGTCAGGCGAAGCCGACGGCAATGACAGCTATATCGAAATCCATGCCGGCGCCGGCGGCACCGAGAGCCAGGACTGGGCCTCGATGCTATTGCGCATGTACACCCGCTGGGCCGAGCGTCACGACTACAAGCTGCAACTGATCGAGGAAAGCGAAGGCGACGGGGCGGGCATCAAGTCCACCACCCTGATGGTCAAGGGCCCCAACGCCTATGGCTGGCTGAAGACCGAGGCGGGGGTGCACCGGCTGGTGCGCATCTCGCCGTTTGATTCCGCCGCGCGGCGGCACACGTCCTTTTCATCCGTGACGGTCTATCCGGTGATCGACCAGTCCATCGAGATCGACATTCCGGAAAAGGACGTGCGCATCGACGTCTATCGCGCCTCGGGCGCCGGCGGCCAGCATGTCAACAAGACCGAAAGCGCGGTGCGCATCACCCATCTGCCCACCAGCATCGCGGTGGCCTCGCAGAGCGAGCGCAGCCAGCACCAGAATCGCGCCATCTGCTGGGACATGCTGAAGTCCAAGCTTTACGAGATTGAGCTGGAAAAGAAGAAGGCCGAGACCGGCGCCTTTGTCGGCGAAAAGAAAGAGATCGGCTGGGGCCACCAGATCCGCTCTTACGTCCTGCAGCCCTATCAGCTGGTGAAGGACCTGCGCACCGGCGTGGAAAGCCGCACGCCTTCGGACGTGCTGGACGGCGATCTCGATGCCTTCATGGCAGCCGCACTTGCACAAGAAGTCGGCGGCAAGCCGAAAGAAAAGATCGAAGATTTGGAATAGTTAGTTGGTGACCGGGCTGAGCGGCGCAAACAGCGCCGACGGCGCGGCAGCGGGCCGCGCTGCCGGCTTCTGCGTCGCTTCGGTCACGCCTTCGCCCAGCGGATTGTCGCTATGGCGGCAATTGCCTTCGAAGAACGCGCCCGATTCCACGGCAAAGGCTTCGTGCAGGATGTCGCCTTCGACATGGCTGGTGGCGGCCAGCAGGACCTTGCGGGCGCGGATGCGGCCGACCACCTTGCCGCGCACCGTCACGTCCTCGGCATAAACCTCGCCATGAATTTCGGCCTTTTCGCCGATCACCAGGCCGACGCTGCGCACATCGCCTTCCACCAGGCCATCGACCTGGATGTCGCCGGTGGAATTGAGGGTGCCGTTGATCACCATGTCGGCGCTGATGATGGAGGGCGCCGACAAGGCGCGGGCGCGCTTGGGGGCGGCGGCCGGCGCCTGGGGCGCCATCGGCTGCGGCGTCGCGATGGTATCTTTGCTTTTGCTAGAGAACATGGCGGCCCGCCTCGATGAAGTTGTTGGGGTTCTTCACGACGTCATCATACCAGACTTCGTAATGCACATGGGGTCCGGTGCTGCGGCCCGTGGAACCCACCCGGCCCAGGCCCGCGCCTTTGCCGATTCGGGTTCCCACCCGCACATTGATCGCGGACAGATGGCCATAGCGCGTGTGGATGCCATAGCCGTGATCGATCTCCACCATGTTGCCATAACCGCCCTTGTTGCCGGCGAACACCACGGTTCCCGGGGCTGTGGCATGCACCACGCTGCCCCAGGGGCCGGCAAAGTCGATGCCGGGATGGAAGGCATAGCGGCCGGTAAAGGGATCGACGCGGGCGCCAAAGCCGCTGCTCCTGTCGAAGCTGGCGGTGGAAACCGGCATGGACAGCGGCACATGGTCCATCGCCGCCGACAGGCCGTTCAGCTGGTTCAGCACCGCGGAGGCATTGAGATAGGCATGGGTGAAGCCCGGATCGGAGATGCCTTCGATCTTCACCTGGTCCAGCGAAATCTCGGGGCCGCCCACGCCCTCGCTGCCGGCAATCTTGCGGGCGAAGGCGTCGGGATTGATGCCGGTGCGGCGCATGACATTGCGCAAGGTGCCCACGCCCTGATCCAGCGCGCCTTCGGTTTTTGCCATCAGCACGGTTTCGGAATCGCCGATATGGGAGACGCGCGCGGTCTGCTCGGCCAGGGCGCGCAGGGCAGGATGCTGGGCATAGGCCGCGGGTATTTCTTTTACCGGATGGGCGGCGACATGGACGCTGGCGGTGACGGACTGGAACAGGGCGGCGAAGCGCTGCATCGCGTGGTCCAGCATGCTGGATTTGACCGGGCGGGCGGTGCGCGGCTGCGGTGCGGCCGGGCCGGGCATCACCACCAGCTGGGACGATCCGGCATCGTCGGCATTGATGTCGGACGGCGCTTCCACATCAGGTGCGCCACTGCGGGCGACCTCGCCGCGCGCGGCCAGCGGCGCCAGCGAGGGCTTGGGGGAGGCGGGCGCGGGTATGCCGCCGCGCACGCCGACCGCAGCCTGCACCTGGTTGGCACGGTTGAGGAAGCCGGCAATGGCATTCTGCTTGGCCTGCAGCGAATCCGCAGTGGCCTTGAAGTGGTCTTCGGCGGAAACCAGCGCGCCGTTCAGCTCGTCATAGGAAATCTGCAGATCGGCGACGCGGTTCTCATAGGCCGCCTGCATCTGCTGGTAGCGGTGATCCTTGGCGGCGATAATGCGGTCCTTGAAGATCACGTTCACGGTGGCGAAAGCCACCCAGCCCAGGAAGATCAAAGTCAGGCCCGCAAGCGTCGCCTGCAGCGAAGGACCGAAGGTGAAGAACTGCACCCGCCCGTCGCTGCGGATATAGATCTGGCGTTCGGGGAAGGTGGTGTGAATCCACGCCCAGGCGCGTTCCAGGAACGTCGCCTTCTTTTGCGCAGAATGAGGATCTGATGCGTCCATGCCGCCACCGGCAGGCATATCACCCGCACCGCGCTTGCCGATCAAGCTGCGGTGCCAGAAAAACGAGCGTGAGGTTAACCGGGGGGTTAACGCGCGGCGCCAAGGGCTTTTGAAGTGGCTTTTCATAGCGCCTTCGCAGCCTCCAGCACCGCCTCGACATGGCCGGGCACCTTAACCTTGTGCCATGCCTGTTCGATGACACCCTTGGCATTTACCAGGAAGGTGGCGCGCTCCATCCCCATATACTTGCGGCCATACAGGGTCTTCTCGCCCCACACGCCCCAGTCCTTGGCGATTCTGATGTCGGGATCCGAACCCAGGGCGATCTTCAATTTGTGCTTCTTGCGGAATTTGACATGGGATTCCAGGCTGTCTTTGGAAATCCCCAATACCGTTACGCCAAGCTTGTCGAACTTCTTCAGGCTTTCGGAAAAACCAATGGCCTGCTTAGTGCAGCCTGAGGTGTCGTCCTTGGGATAGAAATACACGACATAGGGCGCGCCTTTGAGGCCGGCCGAGGTCAGTGCCTCGCCGTCATCGCATCCGATCTTGAAAGAGGGGGCCTTGTCGCCCGCTTCCAACGCCATCAAAGTTCCCAAGCCCTTCTAACAAATCGGATTTAACCCCATCTGGCCGGTCCGGTGCAATCGCAGCATCGTAGCAAGAGGCTGGAACATTTGCCCTTTTTAGGCCTAACAGTCGTAATAAAGCTCCCGATCCCCTGAGAAACCCTGCGTGAAGCTGCCTTTTGCCCATTACATAAAGGCCCACCACATCAGCCGAGCGGCGCTGACAGCGGGGGTTCTGGTCGCCGCCATCGTGTTTTTTGTGGTGGGCGCGGGCCTGCGCCTGTTGTGGGGACCGGTATCCTTGGGGCCGCTGCGGGGCACCTTGGCGGGCGCTATCCAGACGGCTCTCCCGGGCATCAATCTGGATTATGACCATGCCGCCATTGAATGGAGCCGCGACCAGGGCCGGGTGAACCTGGTGGTGCTGGGTGCGCGCATTGCCGATTCTCACGGCAAGGTGGTGCTCACCGCGCCCAAGGCGGCGATCGGGCTGAAGGCCGCGCCCTTCCTGCAGGGCAAGTTCGTCGTCCAGCGCATCACCCTGGTGGGGGTGCAGTTCACCCTGGTGCACATGAAGAACGGCCGCATCCGGCTGGGCAGCCAGAAGGATGCGGGCGATGACGACATCATCGGGCGCATCAGCGACGTCATCAATTCGCGGGGATCGGAGTCCTCGTCGCTGGAAAGTTTCGCGGTGCGGGAGGCCAGGCTGGGCCTGTATGACGAGATCACCGGCTTCAACCTGACCGCGCCGCGCGCCAGCCTGGTGCTGCGTGCCAAAGGCGACACCATCGTCACCAGCTTCGACGCCAATGTGATCATCTCGGGCAGCGCCAGCCACATCACCGCCGATATCACCATCCCGCCCGGCAAGGGCCCCGTCGCGGGCAGCTTGGCGGTGACAGGGCTGGATCTTCGCGCGCTGGGACGGAACACCCCGTTCTTCGCCGGCGTGAAGAACCTGCCGATGGTGGTCAGCGCCTCCAGCGAGTTCCGCATGGATGCCGGAAGCAAGCTGGGCATGGCCGCCTTCGATCTCGCCGCCACGGGCGAAGTGCCGGTCGACGCCATGAAGGGCAAGGCGCTGCATATCAACAGCTTGCGACTGGTTGGGCGCTATGACGGCGTGACCCGGCACCTGGCGCTGACCACGGCCGATCTGAACGCCAAGGAAGCGCGCGCCTTGTTCAAAGGGGCCGGCGATTTCTTTTATGACGGAGCCGGAAAGCTTGAGCGTGTGCATGCCGAACTTGCCGCCCATGACGTCGCGCTGGACATGCCGGGTGTGTTCCCGGACGCCATCGGCTACCAGTCGGTGACGGTGGCGGCCGATTACCTGACCGGCCCACGCCAGTTCAATTTCACCAAGCTCGCGGTTGCCGCCCAGGGCTTTGCGCTGGATGCCTCGGGCACCCTCACCCTGAACGACAATGGCGCGCCGGGAATCGTGGCCAAGGCGCGCATTCCCGCCATTCCGGTGCGCACCTTGTTGAAGTACTGGCCGCTGCCTGTGGCGCCGGGCGCCCGCAGCTGGATCGACGAAAATATCTTTGCCGGCACGATGGGGCCGCTGGAAGCGATGACCAATTTCCCGCCCGGCATGCTGGACCAGGACATCCTGCCGGAAGATTCGCTGAAGCTGACCTTCGCCATGAAGGACATGGAAGGCAATTACATCAAGGGTCTGACGCGCGCCACCAATGTGACGGGCGACGCCGTCATGACCGGCGATACCTTCAAGGCCAATCTCACATCCGGGCGCATCGGACCACTGACCGCGAAGAACGGCACTGTCCTGATCCCCAACCTGCACCAGGTGGGAACGGTCGGGGAGTTCGGCGTGCGTGTCGAAGGCGCCATGACCGACGTGATGACGTTGATCGACATGAAGCCGCTGAGCTATCCCACCAAGTTCGGCATCGATCCCAAAACCACGGGCGGCCAGGTCGGCGCCGACCTGATGTTCAAGGTGCCGATGCT
>CANBZE010000163.1 GCA_947373775.1 Alphaproteobacteria bacterium | reverse complement strand
AGCAGCAGCGCCAAACTCATGGCGCAAAGCCCCAGCCGCACGCTGACCGGCAACCCGGTGGCGATCAGCTGCGTGACGGTGAAATCCTTGTTCTTGTAGGAGGGGCCGAGGTCGCCATGCGCCAGCTTGCCCAGATAGAGGAAATATTGCTGCACCACCGGCTTGTCGAGGTCATAGGCGGCCTTGACGTTGCGCTCCACTTCCGGCGGCAGGCGGCGCTCGCTGTCGAAGGGCCCGCCCGGCGCGGCGCGCATCATGAAAAAGGCCAGGGTGACGATCACGAACAAAGTGGGGATCGCGCCCAGGATGCGGCGCAGGGCATAGGCCATCATCGCGAGACGAACTCCCGCCAGCGCGAGGCGATGGCGCCGCCATGCGCCAGCCACCAGCCATCATCGACGGCAAAGGCGTGACGGAAATTCTCCGGCGCCGTGGGCAGGAGGGCGCGCATGGCGATGCCGGTTTCCGGATTGTTGCCCACCAGCGCGACGGACGAGCGCCGTGCCGGTCCGTAAGGCACCCAGTTCGCCACCCCCGCCAATGGCGCGCTGCCGGTGGCATAGGCGATGTAATCCAGCGCGCGCTTTTTGTTCTTGTTGCCGGACGGGATGCCCAGCACGTCCAGTTCATACATCTGGTGATCCCAGATCACGCCCGGGGTGTAGTCTTTCATCTGTGCGACATCGCCGTTCAGCGCAGTGGCCATCACCGCCTGGCCGTTCTTCAGCCAGCCCAGCGCGCCAATGCTGTCATGCGCCCAGATGGGCTTCAGCGCGGTCAGCTTGGCGAAGGCGCGGTCCAGCCCTTCGGGTGTCTCCAGCGTCTTGTAGACATCGTCCGGCGCCACGCCATCGGCCAGCAGCGCCATCTCCAGATTGAACTTTGGCGCGGCACGGCTCAGCGCCCGCTTGCCCGGAAACGCTTTGGTATTGAAGAAATCCGCCAGGCTGGCGGGCGCGCGTTTCATGTTAGGTGAGAACACCATCACCTGGGCATAGACCATGCCGCCGATCCAGCAGGGTCCGATCGCGCCGGGCACCAGGTCCTGCCGCGCCGGGCTGTTGTCCACGCCCGGCGGCAGCATCGAAGGATCGATCTTCTCCAACAGGTCGCGGCTGCAGGCCGCGGCCGCCACCGGCAGTTCCATATCGATAACGTCGGCCTTGAACTGGCGCTTCTCGACCATCGCGGTGATGTCCTTGATGTCGCCATCCCACAGGGCGGTGCGGACATCCACGCCCCGCTCGGCGCCATAGGGGCGCATCTGGGCGCTTGCCTGGGCGCGGCCATAGGCGCCGGGCCAGGTCATCACGGTGAGGATGGGGGCGGGACGGGCCTGGAAATAGAGCAGGCCGACAAGCGCGATCAGCAGAAAGGCCAGCAGGAACATTATGCGATGCCGCGGCTTTTTCATGCGGTCACACTAGCTGACGGAAATGAAACTTACAGTTCCATTTCGTAACCCAGATCCACCGACGCGCTGTCCACCGGATTGTTCAGGCAGTTGCTCTGGATGGTCCCGGACACGGCGCAGCTATGGGGGGCGTGGATGGTCTGCATCCAGCGATACATGGCGGTGAGGCGCGAGCTCTCGTCCAGCGGCAGGGCAAAGCCGGCCATGAAGCTGTAGGCGGGGTCCCAGCGGCTCTGGTGCATATAGGTGTTGCCGCCGCCGGCAAAATTCAGATCGGTGTGCTGCACGCCCACGCCCATGCCGACAAAGGGCAGGACCGGGGATTCCAGCGGCATGGGAATGTCCCACAGGATGTTCAGCATGGCGCCGGCGCTCTGGCTGCGGCCGCCGGCCGCGACCTGGACGCCGTCCAGGCTGACCTTGGACAGCGACTGGTAGCGATAGGTGCCTTCGATCTCGCCCCGCAGGTTCAGGGGCAGGTGGGTGCCGACAACGACCGAACCGCCGCCGCCCGCGGCCAGGGAACCGCGCAGCTGGGTCATGGGGGTGGTGGGGCCCCAAGTGGTGACATGGTTGCCGCTGAAGGCATAGCTGCCGCGGATGCCCGCATAGACGCCGCTGGTGATGCCGTCGCTTTCGGACTGGGCCAAAGCGGATGAAATAAGCGCCGGAACGGCCGCAGCCAGCAAAAGGCCTGCGATCAATGCCTTGCGCGCGGCCATGCCCAAATCCCTCAGATTCCCGAGGTTTTAAGGTGGCTCGCCGTGGTTAATGAAAGGTTAATTTCCGCTTGTTTGGCGGGCCTAAAGCCTTGCTTTTGCTATGGCCCGCCCATAGAACGCCGGTCCCTGTCTCACGTCATGTCATTTGGCCGAGGCGGGCGTGCGGCCGTCCATAGCGACGGCGTATGGAGTTGGCCGCAAGGTCGTGTGCAGTTGTAGCTCAGTTGGTTAGAGCGCCGGATTGTGGATCCGGAGGTCGGTGGTTCAAGCCCACCCAACTGTACCATTTGCCAACTGTACCGATCACACCTCCAGCAAATCCCGCCCCACCACGATGTTGCCGGAAAAGCCCGGCCGCACCGCCTCGATCCAGGTCTGGTCGGGAATGGCGGGCAATCCGCCGGGCACGAAATGCGACAACACCAGGGTCTTCACGCCGGCGTGGGTGGCGATGCGGCCGATATCGTCGGTAGAGGTGTGGGCGCTGAGAAGATGCTCGCGCAGGGTCTTGGCAGTGGAGTCGGCGGTCATCAGCCGGTCCAGCGCCGGCAGGTACATCACCTCGTGCACCAGTACGTCGGCGCCCTGGGCCAACGTCACCAGATTGTCCGACGGCCGCGTATCGCCGGAGATGACGATGGAACGATCGGGGCAATCAAAGCGATAAGCGAAGGCCGGCTTCACCGCGCCATGATCCACCAGTGCCGCAGTCACTTTCACATTCGCATCCTGCATCACCGGCCCGCCGCTCGTGATCTCGTGCGGCACAATCAGCGGCGCCAGCGGCGGGCGGCCTTCATCGGCCATGCGGGTCTTGATGTCGTAATCATTCATCTCCAGAAACAGCCGCGTCATCTGTTTCAGGGGCGGCGGGCCATAGGTGCCCACCGGCTTCGCCAGGTTCGTGGCCCAGGCCAGCAGAAGCAGGTTGCCGTAATCGGCATTGTGGTCGCTGTGCTGGTGGGTGAGGAAGACATTGCGGATGGACGCCAGCGGCACCCCGGCCAGCACCATCTGCCGCGCCACGCCATTGCCGCTATCGATGACGTAGGCGGCGCCGTTCACGACAATCACCTGGGCAGGTTCGGCGCGGTTGGGCTTGGGTGTGGGCCCGCCGCCGGTGCCCAACAGGATCAGGCGGGACTTGGGGCTTTGCGCCCGAGCAGGCAAGGCAAGCGCCGCCGCTGCCCCGGCCAGGACGTTTCGCCGTGTCGCAGTCATCCCGGTCTCCTTCAGCGGAACTTTCAGCCTAGCGGCGGCGTTCGGCTATGGCTATCCGGAGTTTTTTCATGCGCAAAATGCTGATGATCGGTCTTGGCCTGTGCGCCCTCGGCGCCCTGTGGAAGGCCGAGAAGGAAGAAGATGGCGTGGCCGTCGCCTTGTCACCTTTCCTGGCTGCGCTGGCGATCGAGGTCGGCATTTTCCTCCTGCGCCGTCACCAGGACGGGCTCCTGGGTGCGACCCGGCCGGCCCGGTATTGATCCATAAGCTCCCGAACACGAAGCCCCCGCACCCGCGCGCCAGCGGTGTCGCAGCGCACCAAAGACGACCAGGAAATGGCGCGGACCGGCCGCAAGGACGGCTAGTCGCTGGCTCCCCTCGGTCCGTTCAGCTAAGAAGAGACAAAGACGGGGAGGGTCGCATGCTCAAGAAAATCCTGGCGCTGGCTATTGTCTACGCGGCTGCTGTTTCGGCCGCCGAGGGTCGCTCCATTCTCTATGTCGCCAACAGCCAGGGCGACGACATCACCGTCATCGACCTGGCCACCCAGAAGGTGATGACCACTTTCAAGGTCGGCCCCATCGTGCATGGTGTGTGTGCCCAGGCTGACGGGCGGCGCGCCTTTGCCACCATCGAATCCGAACATGCGTTGAAGGTGATCGACACCAAGACCAATACGGTGACTGACACCATCGCGCTGGGCGGCCAGCCCAATGAATGCGCCGCGACCAGCGACGGCCATTATGTCGTGGTGCCGCTGCTGGCGCCCGCCAACAGCGCCGTGATCGTGGACATGACGACCAAGAAGATCGTCAAGACGCTTCCGCTGCGCCATCCGCACAACTGCTTCACCCCCGAAGGCGGCAGCAACAGCGTGGTCTATTGCGAGGAGCGCGACGCCTACCGCATCAACCGCATCGACATGAAGACCATGGAATATACCAACATGGTGCGGGTGGCGGGCGATCCGCGTCCTTTCCTCATCACGTCTGACGAAAAGACGCTTTATACCGCCCTCAGCGGGCTGCATGGGATGGCGGTCATCGACATTCCCGGCAAGACCATGGCGCAGGTCCTGCTGCCGCCCATGCCGTGGATGAACTGCAAGGTCGAGCCGCCCAACACGCCGGTGCATGGCATCACCATGACCCCGGACGGCAAGAAGATCTGGATCACCTCGGTGTCCGACAGCGGCGTCTATGTCTATGACGTCGCCACCGGCAAGCTGGGCAAAAAGATGACCGTGGGCGAGTGTCCCAACTGGATCAGCATGTCCAGGGACGGTAAATATGCCGGGGTCAGCAATGCCGACACGGACGATACCTCCATCATGGATGTGAAGGCCGAGAAGGAAATCGCCCGCATCAAGGTGGGCAAGGCGCCAAAGCGGGTACTGGTGATCGAAGTCCCGCAGGACTGACAACAAAATACATAGGGGAATGGAATGCGCAGGATCGTAATTGCGCTGGCAGTAATGCTGGCTTCGGGTAGCGCGCTGGCCGCCGATGCGGTGAAAAAGGACCAGGGGATACTGGACCGGCTTTATGCCAATACCGGCGTTTACCACAAGTCGGTCACGGGCAAGGCGCCGGGCTTTGTTTCCGATGCGGGCTGGCCCGCGCCGTTGCCGCATAGCTGGCTGCTGGGGCAGGTCGGCGGGCTCTATGTCGATCATCACGATCACATCTGGGTTTATAACCGCCCGCGCACCATGACCACCGATGAGGCGGCGCTGGACACCAGCGGCGGTTCGGGTGGGAAGAACGGCCTGGGCTTTGCCCGTCCGAACGGCGCACAGGCCGATTGCTGCAATGCTGCCCCTTCGGTGCTGGAATTCGACACGGCGGGCAAGCTGTTGCGTGCCTGGGGCGGGCCGGCCGATCCGGGCTGGCTGGAAAGCCATTGCAAGGCGGCGGATGGCTGCATCTGGCCCAACAGCGAGCACGGCATCTATGTCGACCAGAATGACAATGTCTGGATCGCGGGCAATGGCGCCAAGCCGGTGGACCCCGCCTCGGCATGGACGACGCATAAAGAGGGCGGCGAC
>CANBZE010000162.1 GCA_947373775.1 Alphaproteobacteria bacterium | reverse complement strand
TGGTCAGGCCCTCGCCTTCCGCCACCAGCCCCCGTCCATCCAGGAAGATGCGGCCCGAGGGCACTTCGTCGATCAGTTCGGCGGGGCCCGGCGCCAGGCGGTAAAGCTGGCCGTTGGAGGGCACCAAAGCTTCCGGCACCTGCAGCTCGCGCGCCAGCCTGGCGTGGCTGACTTGGTGGCGCATCTCGCCATGCACCGGCAGCGCCAGCTGGGGGCGGATCCAGCGATACATCTGGGTCAGCTCGTCGCGGCAGGGATGGCCGGAGACATGGACGAAATGATCCTCGGCCGTCAGCAGGGCAATGCCGCGCGCCGCCAGCTGGTTCTGGATCTCGGCGATGGCCAGTTCGTTGCCGGGAATGACGCGGCTGGAAAAGATCACCGCATCGCCTTCGCTTAAGCTCACATGGGGATGCTTGTTGCTGGCGATGCGCGCCAGCGCGGCGCGCGGCTCGCCCTGGCTGCCGGTGCACAGATACAGCACCTTGTGCGCCGGCATGTCGGCGACCTCGGTCTCGTCCAGGATGGTGGGAAAATCTTTCAGGTATCCGGTCTCGCGCGCGGCGGACACCATCTTCTGCATCGAGCGGCCGACCAGCGCGACGCGGCGGCCATGCGCCTTGGCGGCCTGCGCCACCGTATCCAGCCGCGCCACGTTGGAGGCAAAGCCCGTCACCGCCACCCGGCCCTTGAGGGTGCCGATCAGTGCGGTCAGGCTTTCGCGCACCTTGGCCTCGGAACCCGAGCTGCCGGCCACCAGCGCATTGGTGGAATCGCACACCAGCGCCAAGACACCTTCATCACCCAGCTTTTCCAGCGCGGCGGTGTCGGTCGCCTCGCCCAGCATGGGATCGGGGTCGATCTTCCAGTCGCCGGTATGGGCCACCACGCCCAGCGGCGTGCGGATCGCCAGCAGGTTGGGTTCCAGGATGGAATGGGTGATGGAAATGAAATCCAGCTCGAACGGCCCCAGCTTGAGCTTGCCGCCCACCGGCACTTCATGGACATGGATTTTGCCCGCCAGGCCCGCCTCTTCCAGCTTGCCGGTGATCAGCCGGGCGGTGAAAGGCGTGGCATAGATGGGACAGCGCAGCGACGGCCACAACGGCGCGATGGCGCCGATATGGTCTTCATGGGCATGGGTGGCGATGATGGCCAGCACATTGGCCTTGCGCTCGGCCAGGTAGCGGATGTCGGGCATGATGAGGTCGACACCCGGGGTGTTGCCTTCGCGCCCGAACAGCACGCCGCAATCGACGATGATCCATTGCCGGTTATTCTCCGGCCCGAAGCCATAGGCATTGAAGTTCATGCCGATCTCGCCCGACCCGCCCAGGGGCAGGAAGACCAGTTCGTCTTGCGAAATCATGTCCATTACGCCTTGTTCGCCTTATGGGCGTTGCGGGCATGGATCAGCATCAGCCCGCGCATGGTGAGGTCGGGATCGACATGCTCGATGGCCGGAATGTCGGGCCGGAACAGATGCGACAGCCCGCCGGTCGCCACCACCGTCATGGGCTTGCCGTACTCGGCCTTGATGCCGTTGATCAGGCCGGTGATCAGGCCGACATAGCCCCAATAGACGCCGGACTGCATGCTGGAGGCGGTGTCGCGGCCGATCACCTTGTGGGCGCGGCTGATGGCGACGCGCGGCAGCAGGGCGGCGGCCTGGTGCAGCGCCTCAATGGAGAGATTGGCGCCCGGCGCGATGACGCTGCCGTCAAAGGCGCCGTCCGCGGAGACGATGTCGAAATTGGTCGCGGTGCCGAAATCCACAACGATCACCGCGCCCTTGTAGCTGGCATGGGCCGCCACGGTGTTGCACAGCCGGTCGGCGCCCACGGTTTCGGGATGGTCCACATTGGGCTTGGGGCCCAAATCCAGCGCGGGATCGCCCACCCGCAGCGGCTCGGTCTTGAGATATTTGCGGCACATGTCGCGCAAGTCGAACAGCACGGCCGGCACCACGGTGGCGATGATGGCGGCGTCGAGATCAGCGAAGGACAGGCCCTCCAGTGCCAAAAGCTGGCTCAACCACACGGCATATTCGTCGGCGGTGCGGCTGACCTGCGTCACCGCCCGCCATTGGGCGCGCATCTTTTCGCCCTCATAGAGCGCAAAGACGATGTTGGTATTGCCGGCGTCGATGGCGAGCAGCATCAGAAAAACACCTCGCCCGCCGCGATGGCGCGCACCTGGCCCTGTTCGTTCAGCAGCAGCGCGCCGGAGGCATCGATGCCTTCGAACACGCCCTGGCGGGTCTCATGGGGCAGCCGCGCGCGGATGGGCCCGCCCAGCCCCCCGGCCCGCGCCAGCCAGGCGGCGCGTATGGTCTCAAACCCCTCATTCATCCAGGCATCATACCAATGGGCGAAGCGCGCGGCGAGGACGGTGAGAGCCTCGTCAGATGACGGCGGCGCAATGCCCAGTTGCGCCAGGGACGTGGCGGGAGTTTCGGTGCCTTCGGGCGCACTGGCGAGATTGACGCCGATGCCGACCGCCAGCCAGCCCGGACCCGCTTCCAGCAGCAGGCCCGCCAACTTCTTGCCCTCGGCCAGCACGTCATTGGGCCATTTGACGGTGATCGCGACTTTGGGAGCGAAATGCGTCGCCATTTCGGCCGCCGCCAGCGCGGCGACGAAGGACAATTGTCCAACAATGGCAGGCGGCGCATCGGGGCGCAGCAACAGGGTGGTGGCAAGATTACCGGTATCGGTGGACCAGACCCGGCCACGGCGGCCACGGCCGGCGGTCTGGCGGTCGGCGATGATCCACACCGGCCCCGCTTCGCCAGACCCAGCAAGGCGCTGCGCCTCGCTGTTGGTGGAATCCAGTTCGTCGTGCCGGATTTTTTGGTAGCCCTGGGGCCAAACACTCAAGGAAGCAGCGCCTTGGCCGCGGCATCGGCGGCAGTGATCACCGGCGAGGCGGCGAAGATGAACAGCAGCGCGACCACACCGGACAGCAGCATGATGGCCCTGGAGCCGATGCCGGTGACAGGATCAAACGCCGGCGCCGGTTCGTCGAAGAACATCACCTTCACCACCTTGAGGTAGTAGACCAGGCCCACGGTGCTGGCGAGCACGCCCAGCACGGCGGGGATCAAAAGCCCGGCCTGGATGGCGGCAAGGAAGACGTAGAATTTTCCGAAGAAGCCGGCCAGTGGCGGCAGGCCCGCCAGGCTGAGGAACAGCATGGAGAAGATCACCGCCAGCTTGGTGTCGGTGCGCGCCAGCCCGGCCAGGTCGGAGATGTTCTCGACTGCCTTGCCGTTCCGCTTCATCGCCTGGATGCAGGCGAAGGTGCCCAGGTTGGTGAAGACGTAGATCGCCAGATAGATCAGCACGCCGCGCGCGCCCAGCGAGGTGCCGGCCGCCAGGCCCAGCAGCGCATAGCCCATGTGACCGATGGAGCTGTAGGCCATCAGGCGCTTGATGTTGGTTTGGCCGATGGCGGCAAACGCGCCCAGCGCCATCGACAGCACCGAGATGAAGACAATGATCTGGCGCCACTGGTGGATCAGGTCGGGGAACGGGGTCAGGATGGCGCGCAGGAACAGGCACAGCGCCGCGACCTTGGCGGCGGTGGCGAAATAGGCAGTGACAGGCGTGGGGGCGCCTTCATAAACGTCGGGCGTCCACATGTGGAACGGCACGGCGCTGACCTTGAAGGCGAGCCCCGAGATCAGGAACACGATGCCGAAGATGATGCCCAGGCCGGGCGCGCCCGCATGGGTGACGGCGGCGATGGCGGAGAATTCGACGCTGCCGGTGAAGCCGTAGATCAGCGAGATGCCGTAGAGCAGCATGCCCGACGACAGCGCCCCCAGCACGAAATACTTCAGGCCGGCTTCGGTGGAGCGCAGGTGATCGCGGTTGAACGCCGCCAGCACGTACAGCGCCAAGGACTGAAGTTCGAGCCCCATATACAGCGACAGGAAGCTGGAGGCCGATACCATCAGCATCATGCCCAGAGTGGCCAGCAGCATGAGGACCGGCAGCTCAAACCGCGACAGATGGATCGAGGAAAAGAACTCATCCGCCAGAAGGATCGAGAGCGCCGCCCCGGTCAGGATCAGCACCTTGGCGAAGCGCGAGAAGCCGTCGGCGATGAAGGCATTGTGGAAGGCGGTGGCATGGTCCGGGCCCATGACGGTGGCCACGCCGGCGGCAACCAGAAGCGCGATGGCGCCCCAACTGACAGCGGGCGCGCTTTTCTCGCCAGTGATGGCGCCGAACAGCAGCAGACCCATGGCGCCGATCGCCAGGATCAGTTCGGGGAGCAGAACGAGAAGATCGGCCTGAAGGTTCACCGGCCTGCTCCTTTGTGCAACTCAGCAACGACCTTCGCGTGATCGAGCGCCAGCGCGGTCTTGTTGTCGGCAATCAGCTTGGCCACGGCCGGCGTGGTCACGTCGGTCACCGGCTTGGGATAGAAGCCCAGCACGATGGTGATCACCACCAGCGGCGCCAGCAGTGCGATCTCGCGCGCGCTCAGGTCCTGAATGGTCTGCAGGCTGGGCTTGACCAGCGATCCGAAGATGATGCGGCGATACAGGAACAGCGCATAGGCCGCCGACAGGATCACGCCGGTGGCCGAGAAGATCGCCAGCCAGCTGTTGTGCGCATAGGCGCCCAGCATGGTCAGAAACTCGCCGATAAAGCCCGAGGTGCCCGGCATGCCGACATTGGCCAATGTAAAGACCATGAAGCAGGCGGCGTAGAGCGGCATGCGGTTGACCAGCCCACCATAGGCGGCGATTTCGCGGGTGTGCATGCGGTCATAGACGACGCCAACACAGAGGAACAGCGCGCCCGACACCACGCCATGGCTCAGCATCTGGAAGATGCCGCCTTCCACGCCCTGATGCGTCAGGGTGAAGATGCCCATGGTGACGAAGCCCATATGCGCCACCGAGGAATAAGCGATCAGCTTCTTCATGTCCTCCTGCGCCAGCGCCACCAGCGAGGTGTAGATGATGGCCACGATGGACAGGGTGAAAACCAGCGGTGCGAACATCTCGGTCGCTGACGGAAACATCGGCAGCGAGAAGCGCAGGAAGCCGTAACCACCCATCTTGAGCAGGATGGCGGCCAGGATCACCGAACCGGCGGTGGGCGCTTCGACATGCGCGTCGGGCAGCCAGGTATGAACCGGCCACATCGGCATCTTGACCGCGAAGCTGGCGAAGAAGGCCAGCCACAGCCAGGTCTGCATCGCCTTGGGGAAATGCACCCCGTTCAGCAGCACGGCGATGTCGGTGGTGCCGGCGTACCAGTACATGCTCATGATCGCGAGCAGCATCAGCACCGAACCGACAAAGGTGTAGAGGAAGAACTTGAAGCTGGCATAGACGCGCCGCTTGCCGCCCCAGATGCCGATGATCAGGAACATCGGGATCAGCCCGGCCTCGAACAGCAC
>CANBZE010000161.1 GCA_947373775.1 Alphaproteobacteria bacterium | reverse complement strand
AGCTGGGCGTCGTAGAGGAAATTGGAAACAAACTGGCCGGAATGCACGGCATTGAGATCTGCCAGGTCGCGGCGGATCAGGCGGCCGAACATGTCGCGCTGGGCGGTGGCCACGGTGCGCTCGCCCAGCGAGTCCAGCCACATGCGGCCGAAGAACAGGGTGAAGGCGCGAAACGCCACCACGCCGCCCACCGCCAATGACAAGGGCAGCAGCATTTCGGCCTGGCGGCGCAGGAAGATCAGCTTGATCTCGTAATTGACCATCAGCGGCACCAGTCCGCTGATGGCGCTGGTCAGCAGCATGCAGAGGACGGCCAGCAGCAACAGGCCCCAATCGCCGCGGACATAGTCGCGCAGCAGGCGGCGGGTCACGGCGGCAGTGTTGAGGCCGGGGGAACTCATGCGCCCGTGCTGTAGCATGCGGGGGCTTTTGAGGCAAAAAGCCTTTTGTAGCCAGATGGTTAGTGGTCGTGATCGTCCTCTGGTTCCATCAGCCGGTGCATATGGACCACGAAATAGCGCATCTGGGCATTGTCCACCGTGGCCTGGGCCTTGGCGCGCCAGGCCTTCTTGGCCTCGGCGAAGTTGGGGTACATGCCGACAAAATCCAGCTTGGACAGGTCCTTGAAATCAACCTCCTGGGTGTGTTTCAGCTCGCCGCCGAACACAAAATGCAGAAGCTGATGGGGATTGGACATGAGACCTGGCTTTCATTGCGGCGCACCATTGAAGCCCGAACGGGCGGGTGCGCTCAATTCTCTTATTGTCGCACCGGAGCGACCGCCCAGCGAAGCGAAGCGACAGCGTCCGGCGCGCAAAGCGCGCCCATTTTATTATTGGGGCGCGTCCGCGCCCCGCTCGGCGCGACCATTTAAAAGCGTGAGGATTTCGCTGCTCAGTTGCGGATTGGCGGCGACCAGGCTGGCCTGCTTGGTCACCGGCCGGTTGTAGATCAGCGCCGCGCCATGCGTATCGGTCAGGCGGCCGCCGGCTTCCGACAGGATGATGTCGGCGGCGGCCAGGTCCCAGTCGCGCTTGGGGGTCAGGCTGACGCTGGCATCGGCGCTGCCGTCCGCCACCAGCACAACGCGATAGGCGACCGAGTTGCGGTTCTGCACATGCATGGGCGGAAAGGGTGCTGCCGAAAGCTGGGTGCGGTCGCCCAGCATGGCGCAGTCTTGCAGCGCATCGCGCGGGCCGACATGAATTTGCGTGCCATTGCGATGCGCGCCGGCGCCTAGCCGCGCCGAATAGAGTTCATCGCTGATGGGATTGTAGACCACGCCGCAAACGGAGCGTCCGTCCACCACGATCCCGGCGCAGATGGTGAAGTGCGGCCGGTTCTTGAGAAAGGCGACGGTGCCGTCAATGGGATCGATGACGAAGACGGTGCGCCGCTGCAGCCGCAGGGGATCGTCGATGGTTTCTTCCGACAGCCAGCCATAATCGGGCCGCGCCGCGATCAGCGTCTGGAAAAGAAACCTGTCCACCGCCAGGTCCGCTTCGGTGACGGGGCTGCCGCCTTCCTTGTTCCACTGCTTGTAATCGCCGCCATAGAAGCGGCGCGCGATATGCCCGGCCTCGCGGACCGTGTCTTCCAGCAGCGCCAGGTCTTCACGCGCCGGCAAGGGTCATGCCTTCGATGCGGACGGTGGGTGAATTTACGCCGTGGCGGAATTCCAGGTCGCTGGCGGGCACCAGGCTGGCGAACATGTCTTTCAGATTGCCCGCGATAGTGACTTCCGAGACGGGAAAGGCGATCTCGCCATTCTCGATCCAGAAGCCGGCGGCGCCTCTGGAGTAATCGCCGGTCACGCCATTCACGCCCATGCCCATCAACTCTGTGACATAGAAGCCTTGGCGGATGTCGCCAATCAGTTCCTTCACCGAAAGTGTGCCCGCTTCCAGATAGAGGTTGGTGGAGGAAGGCGACGGCGGTCCGCCTGTGCCGCGCGCGGCATGGCCGGTGGTCTCAAGCCCCAGCTGCCGCGCGCTGGCGCATTCCAGTAGCCAGCTGGTCAGCCTGCCGTCTTCGATGAAGGCGCGGCGTGCATTGGCCACGCCTTCGCCGTCGAACGGCTTGGAGCGCAGGCCGCGAACCCGGTGGGGATCGTCGATGATGTTGATGCCCGGCGCAAAGATGCCCTGGCCCATCTTGTCCTTCAGGAAGGACACGCCGCGGGCTATTGCTGTGCCGGAAATGGCGCCGGCGAAATGACCCAAGAGCCCACCCGCCTCATCGGGATGGAACACCACGGGCACGCTCTGGGATTTCATGCTGCGGGGGTTCAGTCGCTTGACGGCTTTCTCGCCGGCGGTGCGGCCGATATCGGCGGGGCTGCGCAGGTCGGAGGCGTGACGCGCGCTGGCCTGGTCATAGTCCCGCTCCATGCCGGTGCCTTCGCCCGCCAGCACCGCCACGCCGATGCCATGGCTGGTGGCGGCATAGCGGCCGTAAAAACCGGTGGAAGTGGCCAGCGCTACGGCGCTACGCGAGAAGGAGGCGCCGCCGCCTTCGGAATTTGTGACGCCTGCAACGGCCATCGCGGCACCCTCGACGTCGCGGGCGCGCTCGATCAGAAGATCGGCACTGGGTTCGGAGGCGTCTTCCAGATCCAGTTGCGGAATGACTTTCGCCAGCCGGTCCTTGGGCGCGAGGCCAGCGAACTTGTCTTCGGGGGCGAGTCTGGCCATGGCGACGGCGCGCTCGGGCAGCGCCGCCAGCGCATCGGGCGAATGATCAGTGGAGGAAATGAACGCGACTTTCTGGCCGACAAAGACGCGCAGGCCGATGTCGTAATTCTCCGCCCGCTCGACATCTTCCAGCTTGCCCAGCCGGTAGGAGACGCTGGAGGACACGCCTTCCACGAACAGTGCGTCGGCGGCATCGGCGCCACTTTTTTTGGCGGCGTCGAGCAGGGAACTCAGGATGGCTTGGGGATCGCGCTTGGGAGGGCTGGTCATTCCCACCCGATGCCGCACCTTGGGCAGCGCGTCAAGGTTTGCCCAGATGCGGCGGCGCGCCGGGCACGGCGATATCGGGGGCGATATAGAGCGCCTGCTCGCCAAAGGCCATGAACAGGTGCAGGTGCTTGAGCACATCCATGCCCAGAGACAGTTCCGGCAATATCAGGTCGGCATTGTGGTGATAGGCCCGGTTGAGTGCCATCGGGCTCTTGTCGGCGTTGCGGCTCATGATGTCGGGCACGACCATGACTTCGGGATTGTCCACCGTCATGCCGCCAAAGGACATTTTCGAGAAATTGTGGAGATAGCCGGTCAGGAAGGCGTCGCCGTTGATGGCGCTATAGGGCGTCATGCCGGACGAGTCCGGGTGCAGATCGAAATCGCGCCGCGCCGCGGGCAGGCGCATGATGGTGTGGCGCGAGCCGGTGTCGAAAATGGCATCATAGGTATGGCCGTCCAGGGTGACGGGAATGTGCAGGTGCCAGCCCTTGTTGCGCATGGTGGTGCGGGCCGTGGGCGTCCATCCTGTGGGGCCGGGGCAATGATCCTTGGCGTACATCTTCAGCATGCCGGAGCCGAAATCCACGTCCACGTCATAGGGCTGCAGCATGTCCTGCGCCAACTCGCCGGCATAGGGACGCCGGGGCTCCGGCCACACCATCAGCGCCGCATCCTTGCGGTTCAAATTGCCGAAGGTGAAATCGCCCACCACCGCGAAATGGCGCGAGACGCGGCCATTGATGTCATAGACCGCCGTGCCGCTGTCATGCAGCGGCAGCTCCAGTTCCTCGATCGTGTCGCGGGACAGCTGGGTAACGGCGCCGCCGGTATCCAAAATCATGTGCCGTGTCGTGCCGTTCAGGGTGACGGGCACGGTGCGGATATTGCTCTCCGGTTCGGCGCTGTGCATCGGCACCGATGCCAGCAGCTTGGCCGGGGCGCAGTCCTGGGCGCTCGCGGCGGTTGTCGTCAGCAGCAGGATGGGAAGCAGGAAGTTGCGCATGTCAGAAACCTACACCTGTCGGCGTGTGGCCGCCAGATACTTTACGGCTTGGCTGCTGCGGCCGTGGTCGGAGCTGCCGGTGCCGCCGCTGCCGCCGCAGCGGCCTTGGTCTGGGTCAGGTACAGCCGGTTCTCTCCGAACGCGATATAGACATGCAGGTCCTTGAGCATGTTCATGCCGATGACCATGTTCGGCAATATGATATCGGCATTGTTCAGAAGCGCGCGGTTGCCGGTCTGCTGTGCCTTGTCGCCGTTGCGGTTGACGCGGTCTTCCAGAATTACGACCTGCGGATTCTCGATGGTGACACCGCCAAAAGTCAGCCTGGAAAAATAGTGGATATAGGCCTTCAGGGTCTTGTCGCCATTTATGTTGTCGACGGGTTTGTCGCCGGAAGCACCAAGTGGAATGCGGAAGAAGTATTTCGCCACATTCTCGCTCAATACCGATTTCGTGGCTCCGGTATCTATAAAGGCGTCGAAGGTCTGGCCGTCCAGGGTCACCTTCACGGTAATCCGTGTATTGTCCACAAGGTGCATGGGTGCCACGCCGATGGCGTCGGCCTTCCAGTACATCACCGCGCCGGGGCAATGGTCGCGCGAGATATAGTTCATCGTGTTGTTGGGGAAATCCAGGTCGATGTCGTAATTGACCAGCATGTTGCTGGAGATAAGACCGTCGACACCGTCGAACGTGGTGACCGGCATGGTGACGCGTGAAAAGGCCATGCGGCCCACCACCAGCTTGTCCGCGACGGCCGCCTTGCGCGAGACGTTGCCGTTGACGTCGTACATCTGAATATTGGAATTGATGATGTCCAGCTTCAGGTCTTCCGCCGCCTTGCGGGATATCTGGGTCAAGGCCCCGCCCGTATCGAACAGGAAGGTTTTGGGTTGATCGTTGACGGTGACCGGTATCAGCCGGACTTCAGCCGGATCATTGTCCGCCGGCGTCATCTTGATGGTACTGAGAAGCTTCAGCGGGCCGCAGTCTGCCGCTAGCGCGGGCGTGCCCAAGAGGTTGGCGCAAGCAAGTGCGGCCGATCCAAATATCGCGTGATATTTCATCCCTAGGCCCCCGCCATTCTGGGGGATTTTAGCGCGGGTTCTTGCCCCTCACCAGATGGGCTTGCCGCTGCCGGGCAAACCCAGCCGCGCCCATTTTTCTGTCACACTTTTAATGATGTCCGGGTCCATGGCGATCTTCTTGCCCCATTCGCGCACTGTCTCGGGCGGCAGCTTGTTGGTCGCGTCCAGCCCGATCTTGGAGCCCAGGCCCGATTCCGGCGAAGCGAAATCCAGATAATCGATCGGCGTGTGTTCGATCACAGTGATGTCGCGGGCCGGGTCCATGCGGGTGGAGATCGCCCACATCACATCCTTCCAGTCGCGCGCGTTGACGTCGTCATCCACCACGATCACCCATTTGGTGTACATGAACTGGCGCAGGTACGACCACACCGCCATCATCACGCGCTTGGCATGGCCGGGATAG
>CANBZE010000160.1 GCA_947373775.1 Alphaproteobacteria bacterium | reverse complement strand
GGACCAGATCGGCCTTCAAGGTGAACTCGCTGCCGGGCACTTCGACCAGATTCATCTTGCCGCCGTCACCCAGCTGCCATTCCACCCGGACGCATTCCAGCGCCGTGATTTTTCCCCCCTTGCGATCATGGGAGTCGCCAATGGCGCGCATGGTCTGCACCGACCAGTCGCGCTCGCAGCCTTCCTGGTGCGAAGAAGACGTGCGCAGCTTCAGCGGCCAATCCGGCCATACCAGCTGCTTGTTTTCCTTCACTGGGGGCTGGGGCATGATTTCGAACTGGGTCACCGAAGCCGCGCCATGGCGGTTGGAGGTGCCCACACAGTCCGATCCAGTATCGCCGCCGCCGATCACCACGACATGCTTGCCCTTGGCCGACAGGGTGCCGTTGGGCGCAGCCTTGGCTTCCGGATCGCCGGCGACGCGCTTGTTCTGCTGCACCAGGAAATCCATGGCGAAATGGATGCCTTCCATTTCGCGGCCGGCCACCGGCAGGTCGCGCGGATCTTCCGCACCGCCCGACAGCACCACCGCATCGTAATCGGCCTGCAGCATGTCCATCGAAACGGTGACGCCGACTTCAACACTGGTGCGGAACGCCACGCCTTCGGCTTCCATCTGGCGCATGCGCCGGTCGATCAGATGCTTTTCCATCTTGAAGTCGGGGATGCCGTAACGCAGCAGGCCGCCGACACGGTCGGATTTTTCGAACAGGGTCACGCTGTGACCGGCGCGCGCCAGTTGCTGGGCCGCCGCCATGCCGGCGGGGCCGGAGCCCACAACCGCCACGGTCTTGCCGGTCTTCCTGGGCGCCATGACCGGCTGGATCCAGCCCTCTTCCCAGGCGCGGTCCACGATCTGGCATTCGATGGTCTTGATGGTGACCGGGCTGTCGATGATGTTCAGGGTGCAGCTGGCCTCGCAGGGCGCGGGACAGATGCGGCCGGTGAATTCGGGGAAATTGTTGGTGGAGTGCAAACTCTCGGACGCGGTGCGCCACTGGTCGCGATAGACCAGGTTGTTCCAGTCGGGGATCAGGTTATTGACCGGGCAGCCATTGTGGCAAAAGGGAATGCCGCAATCCATGCAGCGCGCCGCCTGCTTGCTGACTTCCGGCGCCGGCAGGTTATGGACGAACTCTTTGTAATTGTTGATGCGCGCTTCCGGCTTTTCGGCGGTGCGTTCGGCGCGTTCAATTTCCAGAAAACCCGTGATCTTGCCCATGTCTGATTCTATTCCGCGGCGATGGCGGCGCGCGCCTTCATGTCGGTGAGCGCCTTGGCATAGTCGGACGGCATCACCTTGACGAACTTCGCCAGGCTTGCGTCCCAATTGTCCAGCAGGTGTTTGGCGCGCGCGCTGCCGGTGTGCAGCAGGTGGCGTTCCACCAGGATGCGCAGCCGTTCGGCGTCGAAGGCGAGCAAATCGCCCATGCCAGGATCGGCCACACTGACCGAGCGCTGCTTGGGCAAGCCGGCATGATCGCCGCCCTCGGCGGGCGCAATTTTCTCCAGCTTGACCATGGCGTGGTTACAGCGCTCTTCGAAACTGCCTTCCTCATCGAGGACATAGGCGACGCCGCCCGACATGCCGGCGGCGAAGTTGCGCCCGGTCTTGCCCAGCACCACCACCACGCCGCCCGTCATGTATTCGCAGCCATGATCGCCGGTGCCTTCCACGACGCAAATGGCGCCGGAGTTGCGCACGGCAAATCGTTCGCCCGCCACGCCGTGGAAATAAGCTTCGCCGGCGATAGCGCCGTACAGCACCGTGTTGCCGACAATGATGTTCTCGGCCGGATCGCGGCTGAGGCCGGCCGGCGGCTTGACCACGATACGACCACCGGAAAGCCCCTTGCCGACATAGTCATTGGCGTCGCCCGTCAGCTCGATGGCGATGCCGCGCGCCAGGAAGGCGCCGAAGCTCTGGCCTACCGTGCCGGTGAACTTGATCGAGATCGTGTCCTCGGGCAGGCCGGCATGGCCGTGACGCCTGGCTACCTCACCCGACAGCATGGCGCCGACGGTGCGGTCCACATTGCGCACACTCCGTTCCAGCCGCACCGGCTGGCCGTTCTCGATCGAGGGCTTGGCGGCGGCGATCAGGTCGTGATCCAGCGCCGATTCCAGGCCGTGATTCTGCTTTTCCTTGTGATGGATGGCGACACCGGGCTTGGGGGTGACGCTGTAGAGAATGCGCCCCAGGTCGATGCCCTTGGCCTTCCAGTGCGACACGGCCTTGTTCATGTTGAGCTTGTCCACCCGGCCGATCATCTCGTTCATGGTGCGGAAGCCCAGATTGGCCATGATGACGCGCAGTTCCTCGGCCACGAAGAAGAAGTAGTTGATCACATGCTCGGGCTGGCCGGTAAAGCGCTTGCGCAGCACCGGGTCTTGCGTCGCGACACCCACCGGGCAGGTGTTGAGATGGCACTTGCGCATCATGATGCAGCCCGAGGCGATCAAGGGCGCGGTGGCGAAGCCGAACTCGTCGGCGCCCAGCAGCGCACCGATGGCGACGTCGCGGCCGGTACGCAGTCCGCCATCGACCTGCACCGCCACGCGGCCGCGCAGGCCATTCAGCACCAAAGTCTGCTGAGTTTCGGCCAGGCCGATTTCCCAGGGCGAACCCGCATGAGTCAAAGACGTCAGCGGCGAGGCGCCGGTGCCGCCTTCAAAACCGGAAATGGTGATGTGATCGGCGCGGCATTTGGCGACGCCGGCGGCGACGGTGCCCACGCCCACTTCCGACACCAGCTTGACCGAGATGCGTGCTTTTTGATTGACGCTCTTGAGGTCGCGGATCAGCTGCGCCAGGTCTTCGATGGAATAGATGTCGTGGTGCGGCGGCGGCGAGATCAGGCCGACGCCGGGCGTGGAATGGCGCACCTTGGCGATGTTGGCATCGACCTTGTGGCCGGGCAACTGGCCGCCTTCGCCGGGCTTGGCGCCCTGGGCCATCTTGATCTGGATGTCGTCGGCATTGACCAGATATTCGGCGGTGACGCCGAAGCGGCCCGACGCCACCTGCTTGATCGCCGAGCGCATGGAATCGCCATTGGCCATCGGCTTGAAACGGTCGGCTTCCTCGCCGCCTTCGCCGGTGTTGGAACGGCCGCCGATGCGGTTCATGGCGATGGCGAGATTGGTATGGGCTTCGCGGGAGATCGACCCGAAGCTCATGGCGCCGGTGGAGAAGCGCTTGACGATCTCGTTGGCGGGCTCAACTTCGTCCAGCGGCACGCCGTCACCGGCCTTGAACTGCATCAGGCCGCGCAAGGTCAGCAGGCGCTCGGACTGCTCGTTGATCTGCTGGGCGAACAGCTCGTACTCGGCCGGATTGTTGCCGCGCACCGCATGCTGCAGGCGGGACACCGAATCCGGTGTCCAGGCATGGTCCTCGCCGCGCAAGCGGAAGGCATAATCGCCGCCCACATCCAGCATGTTGCGATAGATCGGATTGTCGCCGAACGCGTCCTTGTGACGGCGCACGCTTTCCCCGGCGATCTCTTTCAGGCCGATGCCCTCGATGGTGGAAGCGGTGCCGGTGAAGTATTTCTGGATGAAGTCGGTGGACAAGCCCACCGCGTCGAAGATCTGCGCGCCGCAATAGGACTGGTAGGTGGAGATGCCCATCTTGGACATCACCTTCAGCACGCCCTTGCCGATGGCCTTGATGTAATTCTTCTGCACTTCATAAGGCTTGAGGGCCAGGCCCTGGCGCACCCGGATCTGCTCCAGCGTTTCGAACGCGAGATACGGATTGATGGCTTCGGCGCCGTAGCCCGCCAGCACACAGAAATGATGCACTTCTCGGGCTTCACCGGTTTCCACCACCAGCCCGGTCTGCATCCGCAGGCCCTGGCGCACCAGATGATGATGTACCGCCGCCGTCGCCAGCGCGGCCGGGATCGGAATGCGGTCGGCGCTGACGGCGCGGTCCGACAGGATCAGAATGTTGTTGTCCGCCAGCACCGCATCGGTGGCGTTCAGGCAGATGCGCTGCACGGCATTGGAAAGGCCATCGGCGCCTTCACTGGCCGGCCAGGTGCAATCGATGGTGCCGGTGCGAAACGCGCCGTCCACCAGTTCGGAGATCGAGCGGATCTTCTCCACATCGGCGTTGGTCAAGACGGGCTGAAGAACTTCCAGCCGCTTGTGGGCGCCGGCATCGCGGCCCAGGAGGTTGGGGCGCGGCCCGATCATGGAGACCAGGCTCATCACCAGCTCTTCGCGGATCGGATCGATCGGCGGATTGGTGACCTGGGCGAAGTTCTGCTTGAAATAATTGTAGAGAAGCTTGGGCTTGCTCGACAGCACCGCGATGGGCGTGTCCGCGCCCATCGAGCCGAGCGGATCGTCGCCCGCTATCGCCATCGGTTCCAGGAAGAACTGGATGTCTTCCTGGGTGTAGCCAAAGGCCTGCTGCTGGTCGAGCAGCAGCGAAGGATCGTTGGCCTTGGCGCGGTGATCTTCGGGCAGGTCCGGCAGATCGCCCAGCTTGAACTGGGCGGCCTTCAGCCAATCCTCATACGGTTCGGCGGCGGAGAACTTCTTCTTGATCTCCTCGTCTTCGACGATGCGGCCTTCCTCGAAATCAATCAGCAGCATCTTGCCGGGCTGCAGACGCCACTTGCGCTTGATCTTCTCCTCCGGCACCGGGATCACGCCCGACTCCGAAGCCAGGATGACGAGGTCGTCCTCGGTTTCGATATAGCGCGCGGGGCGCAATCCATTGCGGTCGAGCGTCGCGCCAATCTGGCGGCCGTCGGTGAAGGCGATGGCGGCGGGGCCGTCCCACGGCTCCATCAGCGCGGCATGATATTCGTAGAAAGCCTTGCGCTTGGCATCCATACTCTTGTTGCCGGCCCAGGCTTCGGGAATCAGCATCATCACGGCATGGGCGAGCGGATAACCGCCGGCCACCAGCAGCTCCAGCGCATTGTCCAGGCAGGCGGTGTCGGACTGGCCGTGCGGAATCAGCGGCCACATCTTGTCGAGATCCGGGCCCAGCAATTCGGATTCCATGCCGCGGCGGCGCGCATTCATCCAGTTGACGTTGCCGCGTACCGTGTTGATCTCGCCATTGTGCGCGATATAGCGATAGGGGTGCGCCAGCTTCCAGCTTGGGAAGGTGTTGGTGGAGAAGCGCTGATGCACCAGCGCCACCGCCGAAACGGTCAGCGGGTTCTGCAGGTCGCGGTAGAAGCGGCCGACATCATGCGCCAGCAGCAAGCCCTTGTAGACGACGGTGCGCGTGGACAGCGACGGCATGTAGAGCTGCTGGATGGCAGGCAACTTGTGCTTCTTGGCAAGATCGGCCAGCGGATTCTGCGCCTGCTTGCGGATGGTGAGCAGCTTGCGCTCGAACTGATCCTGGTCGCGGATGTGCGGACCCGACGCGATGATCGCCTGGCGGATCAGCGGCATGCCGTCGAGAACGGTCTTGCCCAGGCCCGCCGGATCGGTCGGCACATCGCGCCAGCCCAAAAGC
>CANBZE010000159.1 GCA_947373775.1 Alphaproteobacteria bacterium | reverse complement strand
GTGATCACCGACACCAACAAGGCGACCGCAGGGCGCACAAGGCCGCTGTGCGAATACCCCGCCTATCCCAAATACAGCGGCTCTGGTGACGTCAAGCAGGCCGCCAGCTTTACTTGCGCTATGCCCTGACGCTGTCAGCCGAATGTCCGCTTTTGGCGCAAAGCGGACATGACACCGGCCTGAGCTGAAGGGCTGGTTCTGACCGAAAGCGGACATTGGCGTTCTCGGCGCCGCCGGTACTTATAGGAACTTGCGTCAGTTTTTGGTCATCGGCAGATCGCGAGAAAAGCCGCGATTCCCCAGGAAATCCGCCATTATTTCGCTGGTGCACCCGCATGGGTTAAGGTTGCTTTACCGACTATTTATGCCTTCCGACTACGATCAGCGCATGAATGTTCTCGCCGCTGCCCGCGCCCTCAATCAGAAAGCGGCCCAACAAAAGTGGCATCACTTTTGTGATCCCACGCTCGCATTCAGCGATCCGGTCTACGAACAATGCCTGTCGCTCTGGCGAAGCAAGGCCGGGGCGCGCGCCATGCCCGCCAAATCCGAAATAACGCCTCGCGATCTGAAGGACTTTCTGTGCCACATCGCCATGTGCCAACGGGTCGCCGAAAATCCTTCTCAATATGTCTGGCGCCTCACCGGCGCGAAAGTCGCGGAAGTCACTGGCAATCATACCGGCAAGACGTTCGAGGAAAGTGTGCCGCCTGAAGTCCTGCCGCGCTGGATCGAATGCGGCGATATGGTCCTGGACGGCGGCCAGCCCCTGCGGTTTTGGGGACGGGTCCAGCTCAACGGCCGCGAATATCTAAATGCGGAGAACCTGTTCGTGCCCCTGGCCAACGATGAGGGGCAGCCCACTTTTGTGATGGGCCTGTGCCGCTATACGCCGCGCCTTTCGGAGAATGAGGAAAGCTGGGAAAACCAGATCGCCTATGTTCCGGGCGGCCTGCTCTAGTTCACCGTTTCTTGAAATCGCTCCCAGTGACAGGCCTCCGTCATGAGGCCAGAAGCCTCGCGCGCAACCGGGGTGCAGCGAAGTCGAGAAATGCTCGAACCTTCAAAGGCAGTGGTCCTTGCCCGGCATGAACCAGACTGACAGGCCATGACGGTGCCTCGAACGCCTGGAGCGCCAGCTCGAGTTTGCCTTCTTTAAGCGCTCCGGAGACCTGGTAGGACAATACTCTGGCAATTCCGACGCCTACTATTGCCGCGTCGACTGCGGATTCTGCCGTGTTGATTACCAACCGCGAACGAACAGTCACCGCTTCCTCCTGTTTCCCGACGGAGAATATCCAGGCGTTGGCGGACATCAGCGCGTCGAATGTTATGCAATCGTGTGCGGCGAGGTCTGCCGGCTTGGCTGGTGTACCGCGGGCAGCAAAATATTCGGGGGACGCGCAGACAACCTTCCGAACTTCTCCAACGCGCTTGGCTATGAAGGCGCTATCCGCAAGTTCACCGATCCGGATTGCAAGATCGATATGCTCATCGAGGATGTGCGAGATACGGTCAGACAGTGTTACACGCAGGTCAATATCCGGATACGCTTTGAGAAAGTCTGCGGCGACCGGGAGAATATGAAGCCGCCCGAACGCAATTGGAGCCGCAAGCGTCAGTTCGCCCCTTGGCGCGCTGTACTCGCCAGCGGCGGCACGTTCCGCATCCGCCACCTGCTCCAGGATGCGCTTGCAGGCGACAACGTAATTCTGGCCGGCATCTGTCAGGGCCAGCTTGCGGCTTGAACGAATAAGCAGCCTTGTCCCCAGATGCGCTTCCAGGTCCGAGATTTTTCGACTGACGGTGGCCAAAGGCGCGCCCAGAACGCGAGACGCTGCTGACAGGCTCCCGGCTTGTGTGACCGCCAACAATACCTTCATCGAGTCGAGGCGATCCATGGCACTTCCATATTTCGAGAGGCTACCTCCTATCTATCGGGGATATTCATCAAAAATGGAAGGCGTAAGTTCCCGATGCCCGGCCAACAAGGCCTCAACCTACAAAGGAATGCCCTCATGTCCCGCCTCGCCATCCCCACTTCAATTGAAGCCGCCCCCTCCGCATCGCAAGCGCTTCTCCAGGCCGTGAAGAAGCAGCTTGGCGTAGTGCCCAACCTGTTCCGGCTGGTGTCCAACAGCGCAGCGGCATTGGAAGGCTATCTTGGTCTCTCCGGCGCGCTGGGCAAGGGCAAGCTTCCCGCCCAGACCCGCGAGCGCATCGCCCTGGCCGTTGCCGAGATCAACGGCTGCGACTATTGCCTGTCGGCGCACACCTATCTGGGCAAGAACCTGGCCCATCTGGACGACGCCGAAATGACCGCCAATCGCAGCGGTGCCTCGAACGATCCCATGGCCGATGCGGCAGTTCGTTTTGCCGCCAAGATTGTCCGCGAACGCGGCCATGTCAGCGATGAGGATGTTCGGGCCGTGAAGATGGCCGGCTATGACGACGCCCAGATCATTGAGATCGTGCAACACGTCGCCCTCAACACCTGGACCAACTATATCAATCTGGTTGCCGAAACCGAGATCGACTTCCCCGTGGTGACGGCGCGCAAGGCCGCCTGACACGTATCAAAGAGCCGGCGGTTTCTGGCCGCCGGCTCCTTTTCCTCCGGAGACCATAGCAATGTCGCCTGATAGCCGGCCGCCGCTGCCGCCCTTCACCCTGGAAACGGCCATGCAGAAAGTCCGTTTCGCGGAGGATGCCTGGAACAGCCGGGACCCGGTGCGCGTCGCACGCGCCTATACCGTCGACAGCCAATGGCGTCACCGGACGGAGTTCCTGCAGGGGCGCGAAAAGATCGAGGCTCTCCTGACCAGAAAATGGAGTCGAGAATTCGATTATCGCCTGATCAAGGAAATCTGGGGCTTTCGCCAAAACCGCATCGCGGTTCGCTTTGCTTATGAATGGCGCGACGCCAACAACCAGTGGTATCGCAGCTACGGCAACGAAAACTGGGAGTTCGACGAGCACGGCCTCATGCGGCGGCGCCTTGCCAGCGTCAACGACTCTCCGATTGCACCCGACGAGCGCAGATTTTTCTGGGACGCGCCTGGCCCGCGCCCTGCTGATCATCCGGGATTGAGCGAACTGGGTTTCTGACCTCGCAGGGCGGAGCGCGCCAGTCTAGCCGTCGTATTTCACATTTAGCGCGAGGAACGCACGCATGGCCTCGGTTCGGTCTGACAGGATCGTGCGGACGTGGGGCCTGCTCTCCATCAGCTCCATGTAGGTCCCGACATCGGGCAGGAACCGTTCCAATAGGTCCTCATGGTAGATTGTCAGGGTAACGTGCCTGATCATCACGAAGTGCATATAGGCGGCGCAGTCTGCGGCGGTCAGTGACGCCCCCAGAATATAGGGGGCGAAGCGTGACAGGCGTGCCACCGCCTCCAGGCCCGCGCAGAGGCGTTCATAGGCCTCGGTCTTGGTTTCATCCGAAACGCTGCCGCCAAATATCGCTTCCTTGTAAAGACGCCGCGCGACCCATTCCGAATTCAGTTCCAGATGCTGCATGAGCTCGCGGCATTTCGCCCGCAGGAACGGGTCCGCCGGATAAAGCGGTACGTCGCGATACCGGTCTTCCAGATACTCCAGGATTGGTTGCGTCTCAGAAAGGCTGCCTTCGTCCGAAACCAGGAAGGGAATTTTTCCCAGCGGCGAATCCTGCCGAAACAGGTCGCGCTCCCATGGATAGACAAGCCTTTCCCGAAAGGGAATGTTCTTTTCCAGCAGCACCAGCTTCAGCTTGTTGTAATAGTTGCTGACCCCAAATCCGCACAATGTGATCACGATGGCCCCCGGCTGTAGCAGCAATAACGCAGTCAATATGGGCCGCAGTATTGCACGCTCGCCCGCCGCGCAGAGCGCCAGTCTCCCGCCCATTCCAATTCCAGAAACTGGAAGGAAGCCTCCCGAAGACAGCGGATAGGCAATAATTATGGGAGGCCCTACGCAGGAGGTGTCAGGTCAAGAGACCGGGCAAGTTCTCCTGCGTTCGATCGCGCAGGCAACCTGATCAACCGGGGCGCGATCGATCCCCTTCACTGGAGACTTTCATGAAGATCATCAACACCGTCACCGCCTCTTCCCTGCTCGGCGCCTTGGCGCTGGCGTCCGCCTTCAGCGTTTCTGCTCATGCCGGTCCGGTTGCCCAGCCCGTAGCGTCGGAAAAGTGCTACGGCGTCGCCGCAGCCGGCAAGAATGACTGCGCTGCCGGCGTCCATTCGTGCGCCGGTCAGGGGACCAAGAACTTTGACAAGACCTCGTTCGTCTATCTGCCCAACGGTGCCTGCGCGAAGCTGGCCGGTGGCAGCACGGTGGCGTCGAAGTAACACCATTGCCTGGCCGATCCCCGAGCGCCGGGGATCGGCCAACGCATGTCATGAAATCGGCGAAGAGCGCACAAATTCTCCGGTCCTGCTGTAACCGGCCCTTGAAATCCCACGAAGACGGCATAGCGGGGCGGTGGTCGCCTCGTATCAATTCGAGGACTTCCCATGAACACCAAGAGCATTATCGCTGCGTCTACCCTTTTGGGCTCGTTGGCCCTTGCCGCCACCCAGGCCTCGGCCGCGCCCGCCGGGCCGATGCCGGCCGGTTTTGAAAAGTGCTACGGCGTCGCTGCCGCCGGCAAGAATGACTGCGCCGCCGGTGTCCATTCCTGCGCCGGTCAATCTACTAAGAATTTTGACAAGACGTCCTTCGTCGAGCTGCCCAAGGGCGCTTGCGCCAAATTGGCCGGCGGCAGCACCATGGCGATGAAGTAAGGCATGTTGGACCGCATCCTCCCCAATCCCGCGGTCCATGCGGCTTCGATCCCGGCGCAAGCCGGGATCGGGCTGCGCTTCCCTCATCATGAGCATGTGCTGGACAATCCGGGCAGTGCCGCCTGGCTGGAAGTCCATCCCGAAAATTACCTGGGCGAGGGCGTCGCCGCTGACATCCTGGAGCAGGTGCGCGCGCGCTACCCTGTTTCCCTGCACGCCACCGGACTGTCATTGGGTTCCGCCGATGGCGTGGACGCCGGTCATCTCGCTGTCATCGCCGAGCTTTGCCGCCGCATCGAGCCCGGCCTGGTCTCGGACCATTTGTCCTGGAGCGCGGCGGGTGGAAAGCATCTGCCCGACCTGCTGCCGTTGCCGTACACGCGCGAGGCGCTGGAGATATTCGCCCGCAATATCGAAACCGTGCAAGACGTGCTGGGCCACGCGCTGCTGATTGAAAACCCGTCCGTTTATCTCGCCTTCGCCGGCAATGAGATGGGCGAAGGCGAATTCCTGGCCGGGCTGGTGCGCCGCACCGGCTGCGGATTGCTGCTGGACATCAACAATGTAGTGGTCTCCGCCGCCAATCTGGGCGAGGTGCCTGCCGTGCGGCTGGACGCCATGCTGGCCGCGCTTCCCGCATCCGCCATCGGCGAAATCCACCTGGCCGGACATGCCGTGCAAGACTTGCCGGACGGCGGACAGGTGCGCATTGACGATCACGGCTC
>CANBZE010000158.1 GCA_947373775.1 Alphaproteobacteria bacterium | reverse complement strand
CCGTAGAACACGCCGGTCTGGGTGGCCTTGAACCAGGTGTGGTTGGTGCGGCCCGGCACGGCGTCCATCTTCACGCCCATCTGGGGCATGGCCCAGGAATGGATCACGTCAGCGCCGATAGTGTCGACCGCGATCACCTTGTTGACCGGCACATAGATCGCATTGTCGGTGCCCAGCAGGCGCGGCTTGTTCGCCTTCAGTGCGTCGGCATCTGAAAGACCCAGGCTGTCAAAGGTGAAGCCCGCGGCGGAACCGGGATACTCATAGGTCCAGAACCACTGCTTGCCGATCGCCTTGATGGTCACGTCGGGCTTGGGAACCGCCGCTTCGAAGTACAGCAGGCGGAACGACGGCACCGCGATGAACACCAGGATGATGACCGGGATCAGGGTCCAGGCGACTTCCAGCAAGGTGTTGTGATGAACCTTGGACGGCACGGCATTGGCGCCGGCGCGGTACTTGATGACGATCCAGACCAGCAGCGCCAGCACGAACAGGCAAACCGCGACGATGATCCACACCAGCAGGCGATGGAAATCCTCGATCTGCTCCATCACCGGCGAGGCAGCGGCCTGGAAGCCGGTCTCATAGTTGGTCGGCAGGGCAGCCGCCGGAAGTGCCCAGAAGGCCGCAAGGGCGGCAGTCGCCGCACCGATACCGGATTTCCGCAAAAACATGCTCGCGACCTCGCAATAAACCAGGCGGTGGAATCCCCGCCCTTTTTCAGATTCTTGGCGGGGATTTAGAGGGGTTAAGCCCTTAAAGTCATTGCGACCTTATGGCACGTCCCTGTGGACGGCCAAGAAGACCGAACGGGCTCAGTCCCAAGGAACCCCGCCCCGCCTTGTCCAATGGCCCCTTTACCCCGATATCTAGGGGCCAAACACGCAATTCGCGGGGCTTTTTGCCGCGCACCGGAGACCGACATGGCCGCAGCCGATCTTTTCTTCTCCCGTACCGGCATGGACCGTGGGCGGGTGCAGCAAACTGTGGACCAGGCGCTGAAGGGCGCGGACGACGGGGAATTGTACCTGGAATACAGCCAGTCCGAATCGTTCAGCTTCGACGATGGCCGGCTGAAAGCCGCCACCTTCGACACCAGCCAGGGCTTCGGCCTGCGGGCGGTGGCGGGGGAAGCCACCGGCTATGCCCATGCCTCCGACATCTCCGAGGACGCCATCACGCGCGCCGCCAGCACGGTGCGCGCCGTCGCCCACGGCTATTCCGGCACCGCGGCGGGCGCGCCGGCCCGCAGCAACGTCAAGCTCTATACCGACATCGATCCGCTGCAGACCGCGGGATTTGAGAAGAAGGTCAAGTTGCTGGAAGAGATGAACGCCTATGCGAGAGCAAAGGACAGCCGGGTGCGCCAGGTATCGGCCAGCCTGTCGGGCGAATGGCAACGCATCGAGATCATCCGCGCCGGCGGCGAGAGTTATTCCGACATCCGCCCCCTTGTCCGGCTCAGTGTCTCGGTGGTGGTGGAACAGGATGGACGGCAGGAATCCGGCAGCTTCGGCGGCGGCGGCCGCGGCGGCTATGAAATCTATCTCGACGCCGATTACTGGCAGGGCGCGATCGACGAGGCGCTGCGCCAGGCGCTGGTCAACCTCAGCTCCATCCCCGCGCCTGCCGGCGAGATGACGGTGGTGCTGGGACCGGGCTGGCCCGGCATCCTTTTGCACGAAGCCATCGGTCACGGGCTGGAAGGCGACTTCAACCGCAAGAAGACATCGGCCTTCGCCGGATTGCTGGGCGAGCGCGTCGCCGCCCCCGGCGTGACGGTGGTGGATGACGGCACTATCGATGGACGGCGCGGTTCGCTGTCGATCGATGATGAAGGCACGCCGACCAGCCGCACGGTGCTGATCGAGGACGGAATCCTGAAGGGCTATATGCAGGACCGGCAGAATGCCCGGCTGATGGGCGTGGCCGCGACTGGTAATGGCCGCCGCCAGTCCTATGCCTCGCCGGTGATGCCGCGCATGACCAACACCTACATGCTGGGCGGCGACAAGGACCCGACCGAAATCCTGTCGAGCGTGAAGAAGGGCATCTATGCCAGCAACTTCGGCGGCGGCCAGGTGGACATCACCAACGGCAAGTTCGTCTTCAGCTGCACCGAGGCCTACCAGATCGAGGACGGCAAGCTGGGCGCACCGATCAAGGGCGCAACCCTGATCGGTTCGGGGCCGGAGTCGCTGACCCGTGTCTCCATGATCGGCAATGACATGAAGCTGGACACCGGTATCGGCACCTGCGGCAAGAACGGCCAGAGCGTGCCGGTGGGCGTGGGCCAGCCGACCTTGCGGCTGGACGGGCTGACGGTCGGCGGCACTGCGCAGGCGGCTTGATGCCCCAATACTGGTTCCGGCAAAAGACGTTCGGCTACGGCGCCACGCCCAACACCTGGCAGGGTTGGGCGCTGACTGTCGCCAGCTGCGCGGCCCTGTTCGGCGTGGTGTTGCTGGGGCCTGCGATCCGCGACAACGCCCTGCGTGTTGTCTGGATGGTGCTGGGTATCGCCATCAACCTGGGCGCGTTCATCCTTATCGCCTATCGCAAGACCGAAGGCGGCTGGCGCTGGCGCAGCGGGGACGAGTGAGCCTGATCTACAAGATCGTGCCGCGCGCGCAATGGGAAGCCGAGAGCGGCGACTATCACGGCTCAGCCCATGACAAGGCCGACGGCTTTCTGCATTTCTCCACCGCCGCCCAGCTGGCTGAAACCTTGCGGCTCTATTATGCCGGACAGGATGACTTGATGCTGGTGGCTGTCGCCGCCGAAGCGTTGAGCGCGGCTCTGAAATGGGAACACAGCGCGACGCGCAACGAAGACTTCCCGCATCTTTACGGTGCCCTGCCCTGCGATGCGATCAAGTGGGCACGGCCGCTGGCGCGCGACGCCGCCGGCGGCTTCGTGCTTCCCCTGGCTACTTGACCTGATAGGTCTTGCTGAAGCCGTTGCGGTCGTTGGTCATGGTGACCTTGCCGTCCTTTGTGATCTCGGCATGGATGGCATGGCCCTCGTCCGGGGGCGAGGTGAACATCTGCTTGGCATGGCCGGCGATGGCCGCGGCGGGCGGATTGAGATTGGCGATCATGTTCTTGTCGCCGCTCCATTCCGGATGAGCGAAGCTTTCATGGGTCTGCCAGAAACCTATCAGCCCCGGTGATGCCTTGATCACCTTGATCGGATCGGCGTCACCGCCCTTCTTGCCGCCCATGCCCATCAGGGCGATGTCGGGGTGCATGTCGGCGATGGAAGCCGGGTTGCTGGAAATATTCGACCCGTGCTGGGTGACGATCAACAGGCTGACATGACCCAGCTTGCCGACGGGGCAGGACAATTCGCGCTCCTTGTCCCAGGAAAGATCGCCGAACATGGCAATGGAGACCTTGCCGAAGCGCAGCAGCGAGGCGACTGAGCGCCGGTTCTCCTCGCCGCCGACCGGCTTCTCGCTTTTGCTTTCCGCCGTGTTGCAGGCGGCAACCGGCTGACCGGCGCCCGCCAGCGGCTTGGCCAGGGTCACGCCATCACTGGAGACGATAGTGTCGATCATGGAGCCGATCTGGATCACCTGCCCCGCCTTGGCGACGATGTGTTTGTGCCCCTTTATGGTCTCCAAATATTTCGGATAGAGCTGGTCCGGCGCACCGCCCGCCAGGTCCGGCGGCACTTTCTCGCCCGGCGCCAGATGTTCGGAATTGGGACCATGATCGATGAAGGTATCGACCGGGATGCGTTTCACCAGCTCCTGGATGCCGCCGACATGGTCCATGTGATAATGCGTGGTGATCACATAATCGATCCTGGTCAGGCCCAGCTTCTTGGCCGCAGCCGCAATGCGGTCGGCGCTGTTCTGGGCGCCGTCGGGCGACGGCAACAGGCCGGCGCCGCCCGGCCAGCCGGAATCGATCAGCAGCGACTTGCCTTCCGGCGTGACGAACAAGGTGCCGCCGCCGCCTTCCACATCGATAGACACGATCTTGAGGGTGCCTTCGGCAGCGACCGTCGGAATCGTCAGCGCTGATGTCAGCAACGCGGCAGCCAGAATTTTGCGGATCATGCTATTTCGCCCCATAGGTCTTGTTGAAACCATTGCGCTCATTGATGATGGTGACTTCACCGTTCTTCTGGATGCGCAGCCGCAGGGCAAAGAACTTGTCCTTGGCCTGGTCGGTGCTTTCATTGGCGATCATCTCGGCCGGGCCGTTGATGTCAGCGCTGACCGTGGTGGTGTGAAGCTGCCAGATGCCCTGGTTACGCGGGCTGGCCTTGATGGTTTGCATGCGCACGGCGTCGGCGCCCTTGCGCGCCGAATTGCCCATAATGGTCACGATGGGCGCCAGCGCATTGACCGCCGCCGGGCTGCCCGACAGGCCGGTGCCGTGATGGGTGGCCAGATACACATCCACCTTGCCGATCCTGTCGGTGGGGCAGAACAGATCCTTCTCGCGGTCCCAGGTCAGGTCGCCAAAGGCGGCGATCTTCGCCTTGCCCCAGGAAATCACCGAAGCGGTGGAGCGCGCATTTTCTTCGCCGCCATTGTTGGCCATGGCTTCCATGCCGGCGCAGGACGGGTTCGCTTCGCCCGCGCCCGCAAGCGGCTTGGCGATCGGCTGGGCGTCGGCCATCACGATGGTGACGGTCATGCCGCCGATATGAAACACCTGGCCGGGCTTGGCCACGATATGCGGCCGCTTGCCGATCAACTCGACATAGTGACGATAACCGAAAGCGCTGGAGCCGGGCGGCGGGTTCTTCACATCGATTTCCGGCGCATTGGGCGCGGGCGAGGCTTTGGTCTCGCGGTTCTCGCCATGATCGATCACCGTGCCAATGGGAATGCGCGCCAGCAGGCCCTCAAAGCCGCCGATATGGTCGCCGTGATAATGGGTGATCAGGAGATAATCGATCTTCTTCAAGCCCAGCGCATGAGCCGCCGCCACGATGCGCTCGGAGCTGGGATGGTCGCCGGTGGCGCGGCTGACTTCGGGGTTGCCGGTATCGATCAGCAGCGACTTGCCGTCCGGCGTGACGAACAAGGTGCCGCCGCCGCCTTCGACATCAATGGACACCATCTGCAGGGCGTCGTCCTTGGCCGTGGCCGGACCCGCCAGCAACGCGGCAAAGCCGACCGATGTCAAAAACTTGCGCAGCATGAACCCCTCCTGATTATTTTCGCGCAGACTAGAGCTTTTGCGCCCGTGCGGCTAGGCTGACGCCATGATCCCCATCACCGGAAAAGCACACGACCTGGGCGACGGATTTTTCGTCACCCGCCTGCTGCCGCAAATTGCGCGGCGCAGCATCGGACCTTTCGTCTTCTTCGATTATTTCGGACCCGTCGATTTCGCGCCCGGCAAGGGCATCGATGTGCGGCCGCACCCCCATATCGGTCTTGCCACCGTCACCTACCTGTTTGACGGCTCGCAGATGCACCGCGACACATTGGGCACGGTGCAGGAGATCAGGCCGGGCGATGTCAACTGGATGACCGCAGGGCGCGGCATTGCCCACAG
>CANBZE010000157.1 GCA_947373775.1 Alphaproteobacteria bacterium | reverse complement strand
ATCGACAGCGCCGCCGCCACCAAGGCTGATCAAACTGGCGCCTGTGACGGCCGATCCGCCGCCGTTCAACATCAAGCGTGACGACGGCGATACGGGCATCACGCCGACACCGCCGTCCAACACCGGCGGCGCGGGAACGGCCGCAGGTGTGGACCGCGCGCCGGTGTCCATCGCCTCCACCCACACCACGCCGCCTTATCCGGTGGTGGCGCGGCGCGCAGGCATGGAAGGCAATGTGACCTTGCGGCTGACGGTGCTGGCCGACGGCCATGTCGGCCAGGCCGAGGTGGCGGTTTCCAGCGGGCATGGGCTTCTGGACGAGGCGGCGCAGGCCTGGATCGTGGGGCACTGGACCTACACGCCCGGCCTCAAGGACGGCATGCCGGTGATCAGCCAAGCCACCGCTTTGGTGACCTTCTCCCTGGAAAATAGCCGGTACTGCCAAGGGCTTCCGCCCGGAGCCGGCGAGGGGGCCGGTTCCGGCGGGGGCCCGCTTGCCCCCCGCAAGGCGCGACGTTATAGAAGCCGCCTTCCTGCCGGTGGGGCGGCTAGCTCAGCGGGAGAGCACTTCCTTGACATGGAAGGGGTCACAGGTTCGATCCCTGTGCCGCCCACCATTTAAAGCAACGCTTCGCGTTGCTTTAAATGGTGCCGAGCATCGCGCCCGACACCGCTCACTGCCTCCTACACGAAGTGGGTCTTGACCATCGTCTTGTTGATGTCCGACAGCCTGGTGCATCCGGCGGCGGCGGCGACCTGGACAAGTTCGGCTTGCAGAATCTCGAACACGCGCTGGGCGCCTAGGGGGCCGAACGCTCCAAGGCCCCAGCGGGCGGAGCGGCCCAGGCTTATGCCGTTGGCGCCCAATGCCAGCGCCTTGAAGATGTCGGCGCCGCGGCGGATGCCGCTGTCGAACAGCACGGGAATGCGGCCGTTCACGGCGGCCACGATTTCCGGCAACACTTCCAGGGTCGAGGGACCATAATCCATCGAACGCCCGCCATGATTGGAGACGATGATCGCATCCGCGCCGTGCTCGATCGCCAGTTTGGCGTCTTCCGGGTCCAGGATGCCTTTCACGATCAGCTTGTTGCGCGCGACTTTGCGCACCGCGTCGATATAGGCCCAGGAGTACCAAAGCCGCCTGTCGCTGACCCGGTAGCGCACCGAACCAGGAACCGCCGGACCGCCCGCAGCCGCCTTGGCCGCCGCAGCAGCCGCGGCTTCGGCGGCGGCATTGCCGCCGCCTCCGCTGGCGCCGCGGGTTGCGCGGCCACCCAGATTGCGGATCAGCAAGGTGCGTTCATAAACCGAAGCCTGCTGATCGACGGTGACGATGATGTTGGTGGCCCCGGCATCCTGCACGCCTTCCAGCGCCTTCTGCATGGTGGCCAGGTTCTCAATCGGGTAGTGCTGCTGCCACAGGGTGCCGCCGGGCACTGCGGTCAGCGCGGCTTTGGCGGAACTGTTGGTGGCGCTGGCCAATATGTCCACCATGCCAGCCGCGGTCGCGCCCTTGAACATGCCCACTTCGCCTTCGGGGTGCAGCTGGTTCTGTCCGGATGATGGTCCCACGATCATGGGAAACTTCATTTTCACGCCCAGCAGCTGCGACGACAGATCGACCTGCGATTCCGGGACGGGGCCGCGCATGGGCACGATATCGACCCAGTCGAACGCCTGGCGGTTTCGCCGCAAGGTGAACTCCGAACCGTCGCCATGGGCGGTGTATTCATAGACTGTCGGGAGCAGGTTGCCCTCGAACACGGGCTGGAAGTCGAACGAGGTCCGCATCTCTGAGAGGCCCGGAACGCGGCGAACCGCGCTGAGGGGCTTGGTGGGATCCTGCTGCGCCATTGCCGCGCCGATCGGCGAAGCGGCCATGAAACCTGCCAGGCGGGTCAGCGCCTTGCGCCGGGACGGGCTCGCCGCCCAGGCTTTCTCGATATCAGCCATTGTTTTTCACCGGGGGAAGGGATGCGTGAATCCGCACCAGACTGTCATTGACCGCCGCCAGGTTTACCCGGCCGCACATGGCCATGATTCTTGCGAGGTCCGTCTGCAGCAATTCGACAACGCCCTGCACGCCGTCGGCGCCATAGGCAGCCAGGCCCCACAGGATGGGCCGGCCGATCAATACGCCCCTGGCACCAAGGGCCAGGGCTTTGAGAATGTCTGCCCCGTAGCGGAAGCTGCCATCCACCAGAACCGGCACCTGGCCGCCCACCGCCTGAACCACCGGCGCGACCAGCAGCAGCGTGCCGCGCAGCGCCGCCGCATTGCCGCCGCGATAGTTCGACACCACCACGCCCTTGGCGCCGCGGGCGATCGCCTCTCTCGCGTCCTGGGGATGGGTGATGCCCTTCACGATCACGGGCAGATGCGTAGCCTTGATGACCGTGTCGATAGCGGCCCAATCGATATGTGCCGAATCCGGCGTCGTGGGGCCACTGGCGGAGATGCCGGCGTTCACCGTCACGATCACCGCTTTGGCCTTGCTCGCCTGCGCGAGCACGTCTTTCACTTTGGGGCTGTTCGCATAGACCTGCAGCCACAAGGGAGACGTGGTGGCCTGGGCGATCGCCGCCAATGGCATGCTGGCGTCGCTGCTCACCACCATCGCGGCCTTTGCCGCGGAGGCGCCGCGCGCCGTGGCGATTTCGCCCTCGGGGTGAAAGCGCTTCTGGCCGGCCATCGGTCCGACGATGATCGGGGTGAAGTGCTGGTCGCCGAACAGGCTGGTGGTCAGGTCCAGCTCGCGTGTCGGTATGTTCATCCGCGGACGCAGGGTGATGCGGTCGGTAACGGTGCGGTCGCTGCCCGCAGCCGGGGCCATCTTCGCCGCTCCCACGGCCAGGCGCGCCTGGTCCTCATATTCGAACACATTCACCAGGTCCGCGCGCGGCGCCGGAGCGGACGGCGGAAGCGGCTCGCGCAGCGGGACCCCAACGATGGCCTGTGCCGGTTCGGCCGCGAGCAGGCTCGCGCTCACCATGCCGGCGGCCCCGATGATCTTGCGGCGCGACGCCATGGCTACGCCGGTCTTTTCGGCCTTAGCCGGATTGTCGTCTGGCATGATTTCCCCGCCCATTTTGGCTCATTTTATACAGGTCAAAAGCGTGACCTTTCAAATCCTCAAATCCTGTTCCATGCTCGGTCCAACAAGAACACAGGTTGGGGACCTCCATGCGCAAATTCATCATCACCGGCCTTTTGGCCGCGGCCGTCGCCACGTCTGCCCTGGCGCAATCCACGCCCGCGCCCCAGATGGTGCCCAAAGCCGGGCCGGTCACCAAAGGGCCGTACCAGCCCCAGGCTATCCTGCCCGGCGGCATCGTGATGCCGCTGTATCCCGCGGGCTCGCCCTTCCTGAATGCCAAGCGCGTGTCGGAAGCAGAGAAATACACCATGGATCCGCTGGTGGCCGGGCGGGTGTCGCGCATCGTCAGTATCCATAATCCGTCGATCGAAGTGCATTTGGCGGGCGCCAACAACACCGGCACGGCCATCATCCTGGCGCCTGGCGGCGGCCATTCCACCCTGGTGATCGGGTTGGAAGGCGCCGATCCAGTGGCGTACCTCTTCCAGTACGGCATCAACACCATCATCCTGCGCAATCGCCTCCGCAGCGACGGCTATGAGCCCAAGACCGACGGCGTCTATGACTTGCAACAGGCCATCCGCATGGTGCGCGCCCATGCCGCCGAATGGCACATCGATCCGCACAAGATCGGCGCGGTGGGATTTTCGGCCGGCGCGGAGCTGACCATGGCTTCGGCCATCCAGTATCCGGAATTCAACAGCAAGAATGGCGGCGATGCGCTGGGCAGTGTCAGTTCGCGGCCTGATTTCGTCGGTTCGATCTATCCGGGGCCGTCGCTCTTTACCCCGGCCTGGACGACCAAGAACGGCACGCCGCCGATCCCCAAGGACGCGCCGCCCTCTTTCATCGCGGGCGCCGGCTGGCAGGACAAGGTGCATGCGGTGTGGGCGTCGGAATATTTCGCGGCCATGCTGAATGCCGGCATTCCCAATGTGGAGATGCACATCTATGCCCGGGGCACTCACGGCAATGGGTTGCAATATCGCGACTTCACCGGCGAGGGCACCTGGCAGGACCGCTTTGTCCATTGGATGCGGGACCTGGGTTTCTTCAGCAAGTCGGGCGAGGAGACGTTGGCCGCCAAGGATGTCGCCGCTTTCGTGGCCGCGCCGCCGGCCAAGTAGTTCCTGTTCTTTTGCTTCTGACGGCGGCATAACCCGTTCATGAAATGGGATGTCGTCGTCATCGGCGCAGGCGCGGCGGGCATGATGTGCGCCGCCGTTGCGGGCCAACGCGGGAAGAAGGTGCTGGTGCTGGAATCAGCCAAGGCGCCGGGCGAGAAAATCCGCATTTCCGGCGGCGGGCGCTGCAACTTCACCAACCTGGGCGCCTCGCCGGCGCAGTTCCTGTCGGCGAATCTGCACTTCTGCATCTCCGCGCTCAGCCGCTATACCCAGCAGGATTTCATCGCGCTGGTGACGCGCCACCGCATCAGCTGGCATGAAAAGATGCTGGGTCAATTGTTCTGCGACGGCTCGGCGGGGCAGATCATCGACATGCTGCTGGACGAGATGGGACGCGCCGGTGTCCAGCTGCGCCTGAAAGCCAAGGTGCAGTATGTCGAAAAGACACCGGATGGCTTCACCATACAGACCGATGACGGCAGCGTGCTGGAATGCGGCGCGCTGGTGGTGGCTACGGGCGGCAAATCCATTCCCAAGATGGGGGCGACCGATTTGGGTTACCGGCTGGCGCAGCAGTTCGATGTGCCGGTGACGGACACGCGGCCGGCCCTGGTGCCGCTGACCTTCAACGAGGAGTTGCTGGACCGGCTGGAGCCGCTGGCTGGTGTGGCGGCGCCGGTGCGCGTGACCTGCGGCAAGACAAGCTTCGATGAAGCCTTGTTGTTCACGCACCGGGGCCTCAGCGGCCCCGCCATTTTGCAGATCTCATCCTATTGGCGCGAAGGCCGGGAGATCGCCGTCAATCTGCTGCCCGGCGCCGATGCGCTGGAAGCGTTGCGCGCGGCGCGCCAGAACAATGGCAAGCAGGCGGCTTCCACGTTCCTCGCCACCCAGTTGCCGCGGCGCCTGGCCAAAGTGATCACCGGGACGGATGACGGCGCGCTTGGCGGTCTGTCCGATGCCAAGCTGAAAGTTCTGGCGGCGCAGATCAACGACTGGCGGATCACGCCGTCGGGCACCGAAGGCTATCGCATCGCGGAAGTCACCCTGGGCGGGGTCGACACCAACGCCCTGGACTCCAAAACCATGCAGGCGCGCAAAGTCCCCGGCCTGTATTTCATCGGCGAAGTGGTGGACGTGACCGGCTGGCTGGGCGGCTACAATTTCCAATGGGCCTGGTCGTCGGGCTGGGTCGCCGGAAACGCAATCTGACAAGCGGTTTGAACTCTGCTTTATTGCCGTCATGACAAAAGAAGAAATCACCGCCTGGGCACTGGCCAATGGCTGGCAGATGATTGAC
>CANBZE010000156.1 GCA_947373775.1 Alphaproteobacteria bacterium | reverse complement strand
CGAAGCTCCAGAAGGAACGGGTGAGCAGGAAAATCTCAAGCGTCACGATCAGATTGAAGACCGCATAACCATAAGTGACGCCGCCCATCATTTGCGGCCGCGTCAGGGCGCTGAACACCGGATCGGAGGTCAGCCGCGCCATGTCAGTGAAGGCCTCCGGCCAGCGAACGGATGCCCGACACGATCGCCACCGCGCCGAAGATGATGAAGCAGCCGATCACCACTGTCAGGCCGCGCCGCCATTCGATGCGGCCCGTCAGCATCATGAAGCCCACCACGGCGACGGCGATCACCGCGGCGGCGGTGGCGACATTGCCGAGCAAAGTGCCCTGCACCCATTCCAGCGCCGCCACCAATGGCGAGGAGCCGGCGGGATCCTGCGTCACGACTTGCGCCTGCGCAGGCAGGATGAATGCGGCAGCGATGGCGGGCGCGAGAAAAGGTTTCATGGCTTCACTCCATCACTATCCGCCAGCCGGTCCAGCACGGCGGCGACATAGGCTTTCGTTTCGGGATAGGGCGGCACGCCGTGATAGCGCTCCACCGCTTCGGGCCCGGCATTGTAGGCGGCCAGGGTCTTGACGATGTCGCCGTCGAAACGCTCCAGCAGCCGCGCCAGGTATGCGGCGCCGCCATCGACATTCGATGCCATGTCGCCGGAGTTCACCCGCAGGTCCGCCGCGGTGGCCGGCATCAGCTGCATCACCCCGCGCGCGCCTTTGGGCGACACCGCCTCCTGCCGCATCCGCGATTCCTGCCAGGCCACGGCCCCGACCAGTTCCTGGGCCAGGGCATGGCGAGCGGCGCTGCTGTTGATGGCGGCGGTGACGGGAGTTGCGGTGCGGGATGTGGCCGGGAAGAGGGGGTGAACCCCCTCGGTCGAGGCGATGACCGCACCTTTATATGTGGCGGTCGATCCGTCGGGGCGGATGTCGATCACCTGGGCCATGCAGGGGGCTGCAAAAGTCCCCAGCAACCCAACGGCCAACAAAGTCATAAGACCTTGTTTTTGCTTAACAAAGCGACGCAAAACCCACCCATTCCCCGTCTTTGAGAGGAACGATACGCCAGCCATGCGGGGTTTTCCACAGCCGGGGCGGAAAGTTCCCTTGTGGCTCCAAGCCCTTAACCCTGTCGGAAATATTTCGTCCCGGAGTGATACAGGCAGATCGTACGATCGTAGGGAACATTGCGTGAAAAGCCGCTCCCGGTATTAGGTGCGGCGGGGCTGAAGAGTTCGGGACCGGTTGAGCCGGTTCAAGGGACTAGGGTAGTGGGTAATCGGAACCGTAACAGGCAGGCTCATTGGCGGCGTATACGCGGTCAAGCGCTTGGAACTGTTAGTATAATTCCATTTCTGGTAATGGGCGTGGGCCGGGCCCTGGCTCAGCCCGTGGGCGCATCGGTGGTCGCCGGCCAGGCGCAGGTTTCGACCGCCGGCGCCACCACCCTGATCAACCAGTCCACCAGCAAGGCCATTATCAACTGGCAGGACTTTTCGGTCGGCGTCGGCGCGTCGGTTCAGTTCAACCAGCCCAATGCTGCGTCCATCACGCTCAACCGCGTCACCGGCGCGAACATCTCCAACATCGAAGGCGCGGTGCGCGCCAATGGCCAGGTCTGGCTGCTCAATCCCAACGGCGTGCTGTTCGGCAACAATGCCCGCATCAATGTCGGCGGGTTGCTGGCCACCACATCGGACATCGCCAACAACAATTTTCTCGAAGGCCGCTACGACTTCACCGGCGGCAAGAATTCCATCATCAACAAAGGCTCGATCACCGCGTCCAGCGGCGGCTCGGTGGTGCTGTCGGCGCCCACCGTCACCAACAGCGGATTGATCCAGGCCAGTGCCGGCCATGTCGTGCTGGGCGGCACCGATACCTTCACGGTCGATTTCAACGGGGACCATCTTCTGTCCTATGCGGTGGGCGCCAATTCCACCGGCGGCAAGGTCACCAACACCGGCAAGATCAGCGCGCCGGGCGGCCAGATCCTGCTGACCGCGCGCGCCGCGGCCGGCGTGCAGGACGCGGTGATCAACAATACCGGCATGGTCGAAGCCACCTCGGTGCGCGAGGAGAATGGCGAGATCATCCTGGAAGCCGATGGGGGCGGTGTTTCCAACTCCGGCACCTTGGACGCATCCGGCAAGGGCGCGGGCGAGACCGGCGGCACCGTCAATGTGCTGGGCAAGGATATCGCCATCACGGATGGCGCAAAGGTGGACGTGTCGGGCGATGCCGGCGGCGGCACCGTGCTGGTCGGCGGCAACTTCCAGGGCAAGGGCAGCGAGCAACACGCCCAGACCGTCACCGTCGACAAGGCAACGATCAAGGCCGACGCCATTTCACGCGGCAATGGCGGCAAGGTCGCGGTCTGGTCCGATGGCACGACGAAGTTCGCTGGTGCCATCAGCGCGCGCGGCGCCGCCGCGAGCGGCCATGGCGGGCAGGTGGAAACTTCCGGTCATTATCTGGGTGTGGCGGCGAATGCGACAGTCGATACGTCTGCTGCGATGGGCTTTGCCGGCAACTGGCTGCTCGATCCGGACAATATCGATATCAACAGTTCGGGCGGTTGCACGACCTTGGGCGGTTCGGGCTGCACCGACACGACCTTCGGCACCACCGGCGATATCGTGATCGCTCCGAGTGCGATTGTGGCGGCACTGGGCAGCGGCAATGTTACGCTCCAGGCGAATAGCGACATCACTGTCACCAGCGCGGTATCGGCCGCTTCCAGCAACACGCTGTATCTGGAGGCGGGGCGCTCCATCATCCTGAGTGCCGGACTGCAGAATACCGGCGGCACGGTTGCCCTCTATGCCGGCAATCCCAATGCCACGGGCGGCACACACAGCGGCGCCACCATCTCCGGCTCGGGCGTGCTGTCGGCGTCACTCATACAGCTAAGCCTGGGCGCAACCGGCAGCATAGGTGATTCCGGGTCGCCGATCATGATCAGTGACGCCCAGACCGGCCAACTCGCTCTCGGCGTTCAGGCGTTGGGCGCGGATGCCTATATCGCTACGGCAGCCGGCATCGCGGCCACCCAGGTGTTGATCTACAACACCGGCACGGTTGCTGCGCCCGGCATCGGCAATCATCAGGGTGTCAATCTGACGAGTGCCACGGCGGGCACCATTGCCGGCTCGGGCACGATTGGATCCTTCACGCTGACGAGCTCCAAACCGGTCAACCAGGCCTGGGGCATTACGGCGACCGACCTTGCGATTTCCACCACCGGCAGCGCCGATATTGCGCTGGACGACATCGGCAATCCGCCGTTCGGCGACATCGGCAATCAGATCATTGGCATAGCCGGCTTCACCACGACCGGGGCGAATGTCAGTTATGGCAATACGCTCAGTTCGGGCACCACCCTGGGAAGCACGTCCATTGTCGGCGACTTCACCGTCACCGCCGCGGCTTTCGGCCCGCCCTTCAGCCCCACGCCGACAACCACCTATCAGCCCCTGACGATTCTCAGCGCGCTGACCGTTAGCGGCAATACCACTCTTTCCGCGGATTCGATCGGCCAGACCGCCAGCATCAGCACCAATGACCTGACCGCGTCGGCCCAGAGTGGTATTGATCTGCAGAACACCAGCAACAAGGTTCAGGGGGTTGCCCGTTTCACCTCCACGCTCGATACCAATTTTACGACGGGCAACGCCATCCTGACGTCCCTGGTGCTGGGCAATACGTCCGTGGGCGGCAACCTGACCGTCATTGCCCCGAACCTGATACTGCAGCTGGCCGATCCCAATGGCGGTTCGGTGGGCGTCACGGGTTCCGCGATCCTGAGCGCCAAGGCGATCACCCAGAACACAAGTTTCAACATCCCGATTTCCGCCAACTATCTGACCGCGACCGCGACCGGCACGGGCGCCAGCAGCGGCATCGACCTGACCGATCCCGCCGGCGGATCGTCGCCGCGCAACGCCGTCTCGTTCGCGGACTTCTTCGTTGCCCAGGGCAAGAAGGTCAGTTTTTACAACAACACGGACCTGTCCCTGGGCGCGGTCAATGGCGGCGAAGACGTCGAGACCAATCCCATTCCGGTCGGCGATGTGGACATCCGGCTGACCAACCAGCACCAGATCATTCTGGACGACTCAACAATGGACGAATTCGGCATTGTCTCGAGCGGCACTGTCAATCTCGCGGCGGGCGGCGGCATCCTGTATGACAACGGCGGCTTCCTCACAGCCTCTTCGCTGATCCTGGCCAGCGACACGGGTGATATCGGCAACAGCGACACGGCGCTTCCGATCATCGGCTACAACAATGGCCCGATCACCCTGTCGGTCACCAGCAACGGGGGGAGCGCCTCCCTGTTTTCCTATTCGGCGGCCAATATCGGCGGCGCCGGCGTGGACCTGACCGGCGGCAACCCGCTCCAGAGCGGCGGCTTCTTCTCCCTGGAGGCGCTGGGCGACATCCATGTCAACAGCGCCATCACCACCGGCGAGAACGACGTGTTCCTGCATGCGGCGGGCTCGATCATGGTGGACGCGGACATCACCGCCGACAACGCGTTTTCGGGGGAACCCGGCACCATCACCCTGCTGGCCAATGACCCCGATGTCGGCGGCATCGGCTCTGCGTCCAACCTGACCAACGACACCAATTTCATCGGCGGCGCGGGCACCCTGTATGCCGGCAACGTGCGTCTGAATGTCAACGAAGGTCCCAATGGCATCAGCGGCGGCATCGGCACCCAGGCGCAACCCCTGAACCTGGGCGGCTCCACGGCACAGAGCGTCATTTCGCTGTCCGCGGGCACCCATGATGGCGACGTCTGGCTCACCGCGGCGTCGGATGTGTCCTTTGACCCCGGTCCCCAGGGCACCAGCATTGACCTGACCGCGCCCAATGCGCAGGACCCTGCGACCGCGAGCTTCCATCTCGCAGCGGCGGGATCGATCCGCCAATCCCACGGCATCAATGTCAATGATCTCACTCTCACCACCACCGGCGCGGGCAACGGCATCTTTCTGGACGATGTCGGCGACGGGGGCAGCGACCCCGGCAATATCGTCACGGGCACGGCGCGGTTCAGCACCGATAGCGGCGGCGACGTCACCTTCGTCAATGTCAGCGGGCAGCTCACCACCCTGGGCGACAGCGACATCGGCGGCAACCTGACGGTGAATGTGGATGGCGACCTTTCGATCCGGGACGACGCCAATCCGAACGGTGCGATCCTGGTGGCGAATGAGATGTTTGTCACCGCCGTTGGCGATGTGTCCGAAGGTATATCGGGAGGCGGAAACGGCAACGACACCACCAACTATCTTCCGATCAGCGTGGGCGGTGATCTGACGGTGTCCACCCAGGGCAACAACATCTATCTGGCCCATCCCGACAATGTCATCAATGGAACCATCCGGCTTTACAATGGCAACAGCAACGATTTTCCCATCCAGCTGACGAACAACCACCAGACCATCCTGGGGGATATGGACTTGTCCGGCGATCTGTCTGTCACCGCGACGGGATCCGGTTCGGGCATTACGCTTTCAGACGGTGAGGCA
>CANBZE010000155.1 GCA_947373775.1 Alphaproteobacteria bacterium | reverse complement strand
CAATGCGGGCAACACCCTCACCAATCCCGCCAACGCCGTCAGCGGCAAGATAGAGTTCGGTAGCCTTGGTGACGCCAGTCTGTTCAATTCGCTCACCACACACCTGGCCATCGGCCTGGCGGGTGGTACCTTCACGGTTCAATCGGCCGGCGATGTGGTGCTGGATGCCGGCCCCACCATCGCCGCCCAGTTGGTCGCGCAGAACATCACGATCGACAATCCGAATGTTCTGTCGGCGATCGCTCTGACGCAGCTCGGCGGAATAATCGTTTCGCTGCGCACGGGCGACGACGGCATCGTTCTGTCCACGCCCGGCAAGTTCATCAACAATTTCGGCGCCGGCGCGCTGGTGTTGCCGGGCGGTTCGCGCTTCCTGATCTATTCGGCCGATCCGGCGGCCGATACCTTCGGCGGCCTGAAGACCAGCGACGCCGGAATCTTCGGCGCTAGCTATCCCACCGCCGTCACCGCTACGGGCAACCGCTACATTTTCTCGGTCTCCAGCTCCAGCAACACCAATTTCATGATTCCCGCCTCCACGGTTTCCGCCACCGTTCCTACCACGGTCGTCACCGACGGCACGGCCAATGCCGGCAACAGCGGCACCGCCGGCCTGACGGCGGCTACCAACACCGCGGCCGCGCCCGCCCTGGTCGGCTTTGTCGCGGCAGTGCAGCCGCCGCCGCAGAGTCCGCCGCCGCCGCCGGCCCGCTCCGACGTGCTGCAGATCGCGGGACTGCCGTCGCCGCCGCCGCCCCCGCCGCGCAATTCGCCGCTGGGGGATCTCGCCGGTCCCGACGGCGGCAATGCCGAGCCGCCTTCCTCGTCTGACCAGGCCACCAGCTATGTCGCAGGCAGCCTGGAAGGCGGGCTTCCGCCCGTCGTCAATGGCAGCAGCGGTGGCACCCTCAGTCCGCGCTATCTGGTAGCGCGGCCCAATGTGCCGTCCGGCTCCCTGCAAGACCCCAGCCTGCTGCCGGCGTTCGGCAACCTGTCGCTGTGGCAATAGACCTGAACCGCATTTCGAAGAGTGAATGCATTGGAAAAGACTGAAAACAAAAGGCAGCTCCAGACCGTGCGCCGCGCGGCCTTGATGGGCGCTCTGTTGACCGTCCAGCCGCTGGCCGTGCTGGCGCAGCCCGTCACCATTCCCGCCTCGGCCTTGCCGGGCGCGGTGCAGCCGGGCCGCGGCGACCGCCCCGTGCCGGTCCCGCCAAGCCAGCCGGATTTCGATTTCAGCATCGATGCGCCGTCGCGCTCGGCGGTGGGCCGCGCCGTGGACACGGTGACCTTTACCCTGAAGGACCTGAAAATCACCGGCGCCAAGACCCTGCCGGAAGAAAGCTTCCGTCCGCTCTATGCCAAGCTGATCGGTCAGACCGTCAAGCTCAGCAACATCCTGGACGTGGCCGACGGCATCGAGAAGATGTACCGCGACAAGGGCTATATCCTGGTGCGCGCCTATGTACCGCCGCAGCGCGTGCGCGACGGCATCTTCACCATCAATATCGTCGAAGGCAAGATCGCCCATGTTACGGTGCAGGGCGGCACGCCGGCGACCCAGGACCAGATCAAGCAGTATGTTCGGCCCAGCCTGGAGCGCGCGCCGCTGCCGCTGGTCAGCATGGAACGCAGCCTGCTGTTGTCCAACGATCTGCCCGGCACCCAGGCTACGGGCGTGCTCAAGCCGTCCGAGGATGTTCCCGGCGCCTCCGATCTTGTCGTGAATGTGGATCAGCCACGCTTCACCGGCGGCCTTGGCGCGGACAATCGCGGCTCGCGCTATTCGGGCCTGTGGACCCTGAATGCCGATGCCGAGATCAATTCCGTCTTCGACGGCGCTGACCAGCTGTCCGGCGTCTTTACCACCTCGCCCGACGCCACCGAACAGGTCGCCGGACAGGCGCGTTATCGCCGCGCCATCGGCCCCGACGGCGTGATCGGCACCATCGCCGGCACCATCACCCACGGCCAGCCCGGCTCGACCCTGTCGGCCTTCGGCGTGGTCACCGACAGCTGGGCGGTAGGCCCGCGCCTGACCTGGCCCATCATCCGCACCCGCGAGCAGTCGCTGCAGATCGACGGCGGCCTCACCTTCCAGCAGGCCGACATCGATGTCCTAGCCAGCCGCATCGCCCATGACGTGTGGCGGGTGGCCGACATCAATGCCACCTACCTCTACAGCAACTGGCTGGGCGGTTCCTGGCTGGCCACCGCCGGTATCGCCCAGGGCATTCCGGGACTGGGCGCTTCGCCCAACCTGTCGGCGAACCTGTCGCGCAAGGGCGGTTATCTGGACTTCACCAAACTCACCGGCCTGGTGCGCTATGTCGGCATCCTGCCCAAGGGCTTCTCGGTGGTGGTGACGGGGCAGGGGCAATTCTCTTCCGCACCGCTGATCAACGGCGAACTGATTTCCTTCGGCGGAGTCGGCATCGGGCGCGGCTACGACCCGGGCGCCATCACCGGCGACCACGGTTTGGGCGGCTCGGGCGAGCTGCGTTACGACGCGCCCTGGGCCAATCAATATGTCCTGAACGTCCAGCCTTATGTTTATGTCGATGGCGGCCAGACCTGGTACATCCAGCGCGGCGCGGCGATCGATCCGACCTTGCTGGACCAGTCGGTCACGTCGGTGGGCGGCGGTGTCCGCCTGGCGTTGCCCTACAATGCCTCGCTGGGCCTGGAAGGCTCGCGCACCTTGCGTGCGGTGAACGGCAGCGACGTGGGCAAGAAGGCGACCAAGTTCTTTGTCACCGCCGGCATCCGGTTCTGAGGCAAGCCATGCGATACATCCCGCTCACTCTTCTGGCCGGCGCCGCCCTTGCGGTGCTTGCGTCCGCGCCGGCGAACGCCGCGCCGGGCGATCTTGGCAACAACATGGCCGGCGAAGCCTGCCGCCTGGACGGCAGCGGCATCGTTTGTGCCGGCAAGGTCACGACCGGCGGTATTCACCGGGTCGCGCTGGGTTCGGGCCTGACCGGCAGCGACGCGGCGCGCCGTTCCGCGGTGGCGGGCGCCATTCGCGGGTTGCCCACCGACAGCACTGCGGCGGGCCTGCGCTGCGATGGCGGCAAGAGCCTGGACGCCGCGACCTATCTTTTCTCCTGCACATCCGGCACCGGGGACGCCCCGCATGTGGTGCTGGCTGCGGTGACGCCGGCCAGCCTGGTGCTGGCCGATGGTTTGCCGGGCATGATTGATGTCCTCTCCGCCGCGATTACCGCCACTGCAGGCGCGCCGGTTTCGGGCGCCGCGGCCGCGACCGCCGCCGTCAAGGCCGGTTTCACGCCCCGGGTGCTGAACGCCAACGCCAATGATTATTCCGGCTATCTGCAACTGCGCAGCGCCGGCAGCCGCGCCAGCGCGGGCGGCAATTATCCCGCCGCCGAGCAAGCCTATCGTGACGCGCTGGATATCGAGACAAGGTTGTTCGGGCCCGATTCCGCCGCTGTCGGCGCAACTCTCCTGGAATTGGCACTGCAGGTTTCCAACCAGCGGCGCTTCGATGAAGCCGCCGCCTTGTTCCGCCGCGCCACGCCTATCGTGGAAGCCGCGCCCAGCCCGGAAATCCGTGCCCGGCTTGCCTCCTATCGCGGGCTCGATGCCGCCAATCAGCGTCACTATGAAGAAGCCCTGATCTTTTCGCGCCAGGACGTGCTGGCGCGCCAGCGCGCAGTGGATGCGGTGCGCAATGGCGGGCTGGACATGAACGGCAATCCGCCGGTGGTCACCACCCTGCTGGACGGTGAACTGGCCCACGCGCTGCGGGTACAGGCGGCGCTGGAATTGCGCATGAACAACAATGCCGGCGCCCAAGTCGCCGCCGAAAAAGCGCTATACATCATCACTGCCCATCCCGACCTGCCGCTGGCCTGGCGGGCGGACATCGTGACCCTGATGGGCGAGATCAATGCCCGCCAGGGGCGCGTGGTGGTGGCGGAACGCAATTACAGCGACGCGCTGGCGATGGACCGCAAGCTGTTCGGCGAGGGCGGTCCCACCATCCAGGCGCTGCTGCAGCTGGGCCGTTTCTACAGCGACGAACAGATTTATCCCTCAGCTCTCGCGTCCTATCGCGAAGCCTTCGCCTTGCTGGCCAAGAATCCGCTGGCGCGCAGCCAGATCGTGGCCGACCAGATCGTGCCGTTCCTGACGGCCGCCAATGCTTCGCTGAGTGGTCCCGATCGCGCCCGGCTGGAAGGCGAGATGTTCACCGCCGCCCAGATGACCGACAGCGGCGTCACCGGACAGACCATCGCGCGCATGGCGGCACAGCGCGCGGCGGAGACCCCGGCCCTGGCCGCGCAGGTGCGCGCCACCGACGATGCGTTGCGCGCCCGTGACGAAGGCCGCATGGCCCTGGCCGCCGAGCGCGCCAAGACCAATGACCTGCGGGACGCCAAGCGCGAACTGGCGCTGTCGGCGGCGCTGGAGACAGCCACCAGCCGCGCCGATGCGGCCAGCGCCAAGCTGCATGCCGACTTCCCCGCCTATGCCACCATGGCCGATCCGGGCGCGGTGAGCCTGGACGCCATGAAGCGCACCTTGCATCCGCGCGAAGCCTTTGCCGGTTTTGTGATCGGGGTTCATTCCGCCTACGTGCTGCTGGTCACGTCCGAAGGCCTGACGGTCAAGCCGATCCAGACCAACGTCGACGATCTGGCCGCCGACATCGCCGATCTGCGCAGCGCCTTTGTGCCCAAGCTGGGCAAGCTGCCGGACTTCAACCTGGCCAATGCCGCCACGCTTTATAATGAAACGTTGGGCCCGGTCTCGCCGCAGCTAGCGAATGTCGATCACCTGGTGGTGGCCACCAGCGGCGATCTGGCCAGTCTTCCCTTCTCGCTTCTGGTAACGGCCGCGCCGGGCCAACCGCGCGATTACGTGGGCGCCGCCTGGCTGATCCGCAAGACCGCCGTGTCCAGCACGCCGTCGGCCCGCGCCTTCCTGGCGCTGCGCGGTGTGGCCCGCACGGCAAACGCCAAGCCATTCCTGGGCGTGGGCAATCCCACTTTCCAGGGCGGCGGCGCCAACCAGGCGCTGGCGCTGAATGCGCTGGCCGCCGCCTGTCAGGCGGGCGGGCCTACCGATCCGGCGCTGCTGCGCGCCCTGCAACCCTTGCCCGAAACCGCGGCCGAGGTTCAGGCGGTGGGCCGCGACCTGGGTGCGTCCCCTGACGATATCCTGATGGGCGCCGGCGCCAGCGAAGCGGCCTTGCGCGCCAAGTCGCTGGACCAATATGCGGTGCTGTATTTCGCCACCCACGGCATGTTGCCGGGCGAACTGCACTGCCAGGCCCAGCCGGGCCTGGTGCTGTCGCCGCCCGGCACTCCGGCCACCTCCACCAGCGCCGATGGTCTTCTCACCGCCAGCGAGATCGCGGGCCTGAAGATCAATGCCAATCTGGTGGTGCTGTCGGCCTGCAACACCGGCGCCGGCGGCGGCAAGAGCTTTGGCGGCGGCGCGCTGCAGGGCCTGGCCGATGCGTTCTTCAGCGCGGGCGCCCATGCCGTGCTGGCCAGCCATTGGGAAGTGCCCTCGGCCG
>CANBZE010000154.1 GCA_947373775.1 Alphaproteobacteria bacterium | reverse complement strand
GGTTCGAGAAGGGCGATGCGGTCAGCATCGATGGCGAGACATTGTCGCCCGCCACTTTGCTGGCGAAACTCAACGCGCTGGGCAAGGCCAACGGCATCGGCCGGCTGGACCTGGTGGAAAACCGCTTTGTCGGCATGAAGTCGCGCGGCGTCTATGAGACCCCCGGCGGCACCATCCTGCTGGCCGCCCACAGAGGCATCGAAAGCATCACCCTGGACCGGGGCGCGGCGCATCTGAAGGACGATCTGATGCCGCGCTATGCCGAGATGATCTATAACGGCTTCTGGTTCAGCCCCGAGCGCGAGATGCTGCAGGCGCTGATCGACAAGTCCCAGGAATTCGTCACCGGCACGGTGCGGCTCAAGCTCTACAAGGGCAACACCGATGTGGTGGGCCGCTCCTCGCCCTATTCGCTGTACAGCGAAAAGCTGGTGACCTTCGAGGACGACCAGGGCGCCTATGACCAGAAGGACGCGGCGGGCTTCATCAAATTGAACGCCCTGCGGCTTCGCACCTTGGCGTCCCGCAAGAGCAAAACCCCCAAATAAACAGAAGGCCGATCCGATGCCCGCCAACGAAGACCAGATCAAGTTCTGGAACGAGAAGGCGGGACAGGAGTGGGTGGTGCTGCAGGAACGGATGGATGCCAATCTGGCGGCCATCGGCGATGCGGTGCTGGCCGTTGCGGGCGCCAAACCCGGCGAGACGGTACTGGACGTCGGCTGCGGCACCGGCGCCACCAGCCTGGCGCTGGCACAAGCGGGCGCCAAGGTCACCGGCCTGGATATCTCAAAGCCCATGCTGGGTCTGGCGCGCAGCCGCGCCCTGCGGGCGGGCCTGGATATTACTTTCATTGACGCCGACGCGAGCGCTTACGCCTTCCGGCCGGAATTTGATCTGATCTTCTCGCGCTTCGGGGTGATGTTCTTCGACGATCCCACCGCGCCGGGGCCCTTCGCCTTCGCCGATCCGCAGCGCATCCTCTCCATCCTGACCGATGTCGGCTTCCACAATGTCGAAACGAAGAAATATGACGGCGTGATGCGGATGGGGAATGACATCGCCACCATCGCCGCCCAGACCCTGCAGATCGGGCCTTTGTCGCGCGCAATAGGCGAGGCAGACGAGGCCACTCGCGCAAAAATCGTGGAAGCTGTGCGCGGTGCGATGGCGAAGTTCGCCACACCGGACGGCGAAATCGCCCCGCCCACCGCCTGCTGGCTGGTCTCGGCGGTGAAAGCCTAGAACCGCTCCGACACGCCGACATACAGCTCCAGATCCGGCGTCGCCCGGTTCAATCCGATATTGGCGCCCCCGTCGATCTGGGTGTCGTTGCCGATCAGCCAGGCCGCGTCCACGTCGGCGCTGTACTGGCTGACGGTGCCCGCCGGATCCAGGTTCTGGGCGCTCCAGACTTCCGCGCCCAGGGTCAGCTTGCCGAAGCTGCGGCCGATACCCGCCACGTCCGTCAGGTTGGTGTGGTAGCCGCTGCCCGACCCGTTCAGCAGCACATCGGCTTCCGGGGTCATGCCCAGCGACCAGTTGTTTCCCAGGTCGTAGCTCATGGGCGCCACCAGCCCGCCTTCGATCCGGCCATTGCCGATGCTGCGTGCGGCGGTGGGCAGCTTGAGGGTGGGAGCCAGCGCCAGGCTGAAAGGTCCGTCGCTGGACAGCGGATTGATCTTGGTGCGCAGGAAGAGGTCGCCCACGCCGCTGGCCTTCACCGTTCCGGCGGCGCTGTGCACCCGCTGAAACTGGTACAGCGCCATGCCCGCCTCGACATCCACCCGGTCGCTGATCCCGAACTTGCCCAGCAGGGCGCCGGCATTGCCGGTGTCGACGGTGACTCCCGAGCGGCGCTGGGTGCTTTCGTCGAACAGGCCCAGCTCAACCTGCGCGTGCCCGCGCGCCAGGGTGCAGGGGCTGGTGCCCTTGCCGGGGCGATCGGGACAGATGGGACCGAGATCGGCGGCGCCGGCGGGAAGCGCCGCCAGCAGAATGAAGGCGGCGGCGAGGGGCTTCACTTGGGCGGCTCTGTACCAAGGACCGAGGCCCGCATCCACCCCGTCACATTGCCGTCCGTGACCTTGGCCCAGCCATCGCTTTGGGCGATCAGGGTGACGAGATCACCCTTCGTGCTCTTCTTGAGGATTTTGCCGGAAGGCTTTGCTTCTTCTCGCAGAATCGCGCCCTGGCGATGGACATAGCGCAGCGCGGAGGACGCGGTGTTTACAGGCGCATTCTTCGTCGCGCTGGTGGCGGGCGCGGCCGCCGGAGCCGCCGACTGCGTCGCCGTGGGGCGCACCGCCCCGATGAACTTCTCGACCTTGCTCCAGTGCTGGATGGCCCACCAGCCCAGGCCCGCGATCACCAGCAGGATGCCCAGCATGCCTTTGCCGCCGCCGACCTTCTGGCGATAGGAAAGCCCGGTGCCCGGAATGCCCGCACTGGTTGTGACGCCCTTGCGGCCGATATTGATGTCGGCGCCCTTGGGACCGGCGCTGGCCGACACCCCGCTTTTGGACAGGTTGATGCGCAGCAGGCCGGGGATGATGCTGAGCCGCTTTTGCCAGCGTAAGCCTTTTAACATCAGACCCCTCCAGCCCGTCGCTTGTGCTCCGGGCGTTCGTTGCTCTCGCAGGTCCACTGGACCTGCTCGTCCGCCGCGCTGACGCGCGCCGGACCGCTCCTCACAGCATTACACGTCCACTGCGGCGTAGAGGGCGTTTTCCTGGATGAACTCGCGGCGCGGCTCCACCACATCGCCCATCAGCTTGGCGAACAGCTCGCCGGCCTCGTCGGCATGCTGGACCTTCACCTGCAGCAGCGAGCGGGCATTTTCGTCCAGGGTGGTCTCCCACAACTGTTCGGGGTTCATCTCGCCCAGCCCCTTGTAGCGCTGCAGGGTCAGGCCCTTGCGGCCCCATTCGAAGATGGCGTTCAGCAGTTCGGAGGGAGAGCGGATTTCCCGCACCTCGTCCTTGCGCTTCAGGGTCCCGGCCTTGAGGTAGGTGGCCTGCAGCTCGGTGGCCATCTTGTCCAGGCGTCGGGCGTCGGCGGAGGCGATCAGGGCGCCGTCGATAGCCACGGCCTCGCGCACGCCGCGCACTTCGCGCCAGAAGCGAAGGCCGCCGTCTTCGGTGGGCTCGCCATGCCAGCCGCGCTCATATTCCTCGGACAAGGTGTCCAGGCGCAGGGCGATATACTTGGCCGCTTCTGCCGCCTTGCCGGGGTCGGACAGCACATCCGGGTTCATGGCGCCGGAAATCGCGGCCTGTTCCAGCACAAAGCGCGGATAGTGGCGGGGGAAGTTGTTGACGGCCGCCACGGCGGTGCGGGCATGGGCGATCAGCTCGTCCAGGTGCGCGCCGGTGATGGTCTCTCCCGAATGCAGGGTCAGGCCCGCGCCATTGGCGCCCTCCGCGACCAGGTGATCCTGCAGCTCCGGCTCGTCCTTCAGATACATCTCGGACTTGCCGCGGGCAGCTTTGTAAAGCGGCGGCTGGGCGATGAAGATATGGCCGCGGTCGATCAGTTCCGGCATCTGGCGATAGAAGAAGGTCAGCAGCAGGGTCCGGATATGGGCGCCGTCCACGTCGGCGTCGGTCATGATGATGATCTTGTGGTAGCGCAGCTTGTCGGCGTTGAACTCTTCGCGGCCGATGCCGGTGCCCAGCGCCGTGATCAGGTTCACGATCGCTTCGCTGGACAGCATCTTGTCGAAGCGGGCGCGCTCGATGTTCAGTATCTTGCCGCGCAGGGGCAGTACCGCCTGGTTGGCGCGGTTGCGGCCCTGCTTGGCACTTCCACCCGCCGAGTCACCCTCGACGATGAAGATTTCGCACTTGGATGGATCGCGCTCCTGGCAATCGGCCAGCTTGCCGGGCAGGGCGTTGGAATCCAGCGCGCCCTTGCGGCGGGTCAGTTCGCGCGCCTTGCGGGCGGCCTCGCGGGCGGCAGCGGCTTCCACCACCTTGCCGACGATGGACTTGGCTTCGGCCGGATGCTGTTCGAACCAGGCGCCCAGCTGGTCGATGATGGCGCCTTCCACGATGGGGCGCACTTCCGAGGAGACCAGCTTGTCCTTGGTCTGGGACGAGAATTTGGGGTCCGGCACTTTCACGGACAATACGCAGGTCAGGCCTTCGCGGCAGTCATCGCCGGTCAGCGCCGTCTTGTCTTTCTTCGCCTGCGGCATCTCCTCGGCATATTTGGTCACCACGCGGGTCAACCCGGCGCGGAAGCCCGCGACATGGGTGCCGCCATCGCGCTGGGGGATGTTGTTGGTAAAGGCCAGCGTGCTCTCGTGATAGCTGTCGTTCCAGGTCATGGCGATTTCCACCGTGACGCCATCCTTCTCCGACACGATCATCATCGGCGCGGGGATCAGCTGCTGCTTGGCCCGGTCCAGATATTCCACAAAGGCCTTCAACCCGCCTTCGTAATGCAGGCTGATTTCCTTGGGCTCCACGCCGCGCTTGTCCGCCAAGTTGATGGAGACCCCGGAATTGAGGAAGGCCAATTCGCGCAGCCGGTGTTCCAGGGTGGCGAAATCAAACTCGGTCTTGGTGAAGGTGCCGGAGGAGGGCAGGAAGGTGATTTCCGTGCCCTTCTTTCCGTTGGCGTCGCCAACGGCCGCGAGCGGCGCCACGCGGTCGCCGTGGCGGAACTGCATGTAATGTTCCTTGCCCTCGCGCCAGATGCGCAGGTCCAGGAATTCCGAGAGTGCGTTGACCACCGACACGCCCACGCCGTGCAGGCCGCCGGAGACCTTGTAGGCATTTTCGTCGAACTTACCGCCGGCATGCAGCTGGGTCATGATGACTTCGGCCGCCGACACGCCTTCCTCGGCATGGATGCCGGTGGGGATGCCGCGGCCATTGTCGTACACGGTGCAGGAGCCGTCGGGATTGAGGGTCACTTCGATGCGGTCGGCATGGCCGGCCAGCGCCTCGTCCACGGCATTGTCCACCACTTCATAGACCATGTGGTGCAGGCCCGAGCCGTCATCGGTGTCGCCGATATACATGCCGGGGCGTTTGCGCACCGCATCCAGGCCCTTGAGGACCTTGATGCTGTCGGCGTCATACGTGTTCATGTTGGGTTCGGACATTCAGGTCACCAGGGTATCATTGGGGAAGAAAAACGCCGTCGCGGACTTCGAAGATTTCGCAGGCCGCGCCGTCGAACAGGGAAAGATCGGTACCAGTCATCCAGGCCTGGGCGGACAGCGCATGGATTTCCTCGAACAGGGCAGCGCGGCGCGTGGCATCCAGGTGCGCGGCGATTTCGTCCAGCAGCAGGATCGGGGCCAGGCCTTCGCGGGCGCGGCTCAGCTCGCGCGCATCCGCCAGCATGATGGAGATCAGCAACGCCTTCTGCTCGCCGGTGGAACAGTCGCGGGCATCGGCGCGCTTGGCCGTGTGGCGAACGGCCAGATCGGTGGTGTGCGGGCCAGCCAGGGTGCGCCCGGCTTCGGCATCGCGGATGCGCGAAGCTGCAAACGCTGCGCGCAAACCGTCGGCGCTGGACAGATGCAATTCGTCGGTGAGGTTGAG
>CANBZE010000153.1 GCA_947373775.1 Alphaproteobacteria bacterium | reverse complement strand
GATGGCTGCAAAAACGCTCACATATCGCTCCGCCAAAGGATGACCGATCATGCGATCTGTATTTGCCCTGCTCCTGGTTTTGAGCGCGCCCGCGCTGGCGGCCGAGGCGCCTCCTGCAAAAGTCAGTCCCTTGATGGCCCGGGCACTGGCCAATGCGCCGGGCCAGACCCTGACGGCGGTGATGGTCAATTATCCGCCGGGCGGCAAGTCGGCGGCGCATCGCCATCCCGGCAGCGTCTTTGTCTATGTCGTCAGCGGCAAGGTCCGCTCGCAGGTGTCCACCAATGGTCCAGCGAAGGTCTATGGCCCCGGCGAAACCTTTTTCGAACCCCAGGGCAGCACCCATATGGTCAGCGAGAATGCCAGTGACAGCGAACCGGCCAGCATCCTGGCGGTGTTCGTGGCGCCTACCGGCGCCACATTGAGCATGCCTGTGACCCACGACATGCCCCACGACATGCCCCACCACATGAAAGACATGAAGTAGACTTGCGATGATGCGGTCTTTTGTATTGCTGGGTTTGCTTGCATGGCTGTGCGCGCCGGCGCTGGCGGCCGACGATGCGCTGAGCCCGGCGGCCAACGCCGCCTTCCTGGCTGCCAATGCCAAGAAGCCTGGCACCATCATCCGTCCCAGCGGCTTGCAATATCGGGTGGTGCGCCCGGGCACCGGCAAGCGGCCGGGCGGCAATGACGTGGCGCGCATCGCCTATGCCATCCGCCAGATCAATGGCGCGCTGGTGGACAGCACCACGCCGGTGCTGCCCGCAGCGGTGCAGGTCAGCACGATTTCCCTGGCCGGCCTGGCCGAGGCCTTGCCCTTGATGCATGAAGGCGATCGCTGGCAACTGGCGATCCCGCCCAACCTGGCGTTCGGGCCGAAGGGTGCCGCCAATGGCTCGGTCGGTCCCGGTCAGGTGCTGGTGATGGACGTGACGCTGATTTCCACTGCGCCGCCGCAGCCGGGACAGCAGCTTTCCGAAAGTCCGTTTTCGCTTTGGGGCAATGGCCGCGAGAACGGCGCGTCCTTCACGCTCAAGAATTAAGACGCAGGCTTCAACAGATAGTGGTTGACGCCCCAGGCGTCGCCGTCCTTGAAGCCGAAGCTTTCGGCGGTGGCCAAAAAGAACATGCGCCAGCGCCGCCGCCACACGCCGGCATCGGCGCCATAAACGCCCCGGAGGATGGGATCGATCCGGGCGCGGTTGGCATCGAACAGTTCCAGCCATTGCAGGGCGGTGCGCTTGTAGTGGCTGCCGCTCCAGCGCCATTCCTCTTCCACCGTGAACAGGTCGGGAAACTGCCGGATCAGCCCCACCGTCGGCATGATGCCGCCGGTGAAGAAATGCCGGCCCATCCAGTCTTCCGGATCGCGCCAGTCATAGCGCGCCGGACGATGGCGGTGGGTAAAGATGTGGATGAAAAGGCGTCCATCCGGCTTCAGCCAGGTGCGCACGCGGCTCAACAGCGCCTGCCAGTTGGCCATATGCTCGAACATCTCCACCGACACCACCCGGTCGAATGCCTTATCGGTGTTAAAGTCGTTCATGTCGGCGGTGATGACGGCGAGATTGGTCAGGCCGCGCGCGCGCGCCTGGGATTCGATATAGCCGCGCTGCGGCGCGGAATTGGAAACCGAGGTGATGCGCGCGCCCGGGAATTTTTCCGCCATGTACAGCGACAGCGACCCCCAGCCGCAGCCCAGCTCCAGGATTTCCTGGCCATTGGCCAGACCCGCATGGGCCACGGTCTGCGCCAGGGCGATGGCTTCGGCCTCGCCCAAGGACTCGGTGCCCTTGGGGTACAGGCAGCTGGAATATTTGCGGTGCGGCCCCAGGAACAAAGCGAAGAATTCGGGCGGCAATTCGTAATGCTGGCGGTTGGCAGCGTCGGCATGTTCGGCGATGGCGTGGCCCGACATGGCGCGGGCGAAATCGGCATCGGTGCCGGGCGGGGTGATCTGGCTGTCATTGGCGGCAATCACCCGGCGCATCCCGGCGCGGATCACGAAATCGGGCAAGGGCGCGCGTTCGGCGAGGCTGGCGGCGGCGGTGGCGAAGGTCATGCAAAATTCCTGTTGCAGCTGCTTACGAAATGGGCGCTGCAGCGGATCATCTAAAGGGAAAAATGGCGGTGCGGACAAGGCCGGGCAGGGTTGCGCCCTTCTTTGGCCCATGTAACGCTGGGCCGATAAGGGAGAGGCCCCAAGGCCATGAGGCCGGTAACCGCCCTCCCAACCGGGGGTATGGTCATGACTCGCTTTTCCAGGAAGTTTCTTCTTGCCGCCGGCGCCGCCGTGCTGGCCGCCGGCCTTGGCGCCGGTCCGTCCACCTTTCAGGGCGCCTATGCCCAGGGCGACGGCGACATCATGGTGCCCAAGTTCGAAGTTGCTCCCTTCTGGCCAAAACCGCTGCCCAACAACTGGCGCCTGGCGATGGTCATTGGCCTGTCGATGGACGCCAAGGACAATGTCTGGATCGTCCACCGGCCCCAGACCCTGGAGCAGAAGGAATCTTATGCCACCCGCGGCGAAGCCGATTGCTGCACCGCGGCGCCGGACGTGCTGGAATTCGATCCCGCCGGCAATCTCCTGCGCCATTGGGGCCGCGACGAAGTCCGTGGCAACGGTCATGACTGGCCCAGTTCTAACCACGGCATCACCGTGGACAAGGACGAGAATGTCTGGCTGGGCGGCAACGGCGCCTACCAGCCCGGCCCTGCGCCAGGCAGTGCGGCGCAGTTCGCGGCAGCCCCCGGCGCGGCGACGCAGCAGCAGATGATCTCGCGCGAAGGCGGCGGCGAGATCGGCATCTATCACGACAGCTTCATCCTGAAATTCACCGCCGACGGCAAATATCTCGGCCAGATCGGCAAGGCCAATGCCAGCAAGGGGAGTCTCGACACTGACAATGTGCGCGGGGTCGCCCAGATCCGCGTCATTCCCCAGACCAATGAGCTTGTCCTGGCCGACGGTTACGGCAACAAGCGCGTCTCCATCTGGGATGCCGCCACCATGAAGTTCAAGCGGATGTGGGGCGCTTACGGCAAGAAGCCCAATGACGATCCCATTCCGCATTATGACGTGAACTCGCCGCAGTTCGGCAATCCGGTGCATTGCGCCCAGCCCAGCAATGACGGGCTGATCTATGTCTGCGACCGCACCAACAACCGTATCCAGATCTTCAAGATCGACGGCACCTATGTGAAGCAGATCACCATGGAGGAGAAGACCAAGGGTGACGGCGCGCTGTGGGAGATCGCCTTCAGCCGCGATCCGGCGCAGAAGTTCATGTATGTCTCCGACGGCGCCAATGAGAAGATCCATGTGCTGGATCGTGCGACTCTGAAGGAGCTGTATTGGTTCGGTGGCGGCGGCCGTTTGCCTGGCCAGTTCTATGCGGTGCACAGCATCGTTACCGACACCAAGGGCAACATCTACACCACCGAGACCTATCGCGGTCAGCGGGTGCAGAAATTCGTCTACAAGGGCATGGTGCCGTTGAGCTCGCTGATCAAGCAGCATGTCATCGGCGGCAGTGTCATCAATGCCGGAGGCCCCGTCACCACGCAGTAGGACGGTTCTATGGTGAGACGCATTGCAATCGGCGCCGGGCTTGTCCTGGCGCTTGCCGCACCCGGCGTACTGCTGGTGGCAACAGCCATGCCGCAGCCGGTGGTGAAAGCGTCTGCGTCGCCGGCCGCGGGCAAGCCCTTTGCCGCCATCTGCAAGACCGGCGAGGTGGTGGACAGCCGCCCCGATCCGGCCTGGGTGGGCCAAAGCTTTGCCCGCGACAACTGCGAGGCGCCGCAAATGCCGGCTCCGGTCGACGGCCTGGTTGCCAGCCGCGAGCAGATCGTGGCCGGCATGGCGGCGACCAAACGCTATGCCGCCGCCTCGGACGCCTATCAGCGCTGCATCCGCGATTTCGTCACTGCTCGCCAGTCCAGGGCCGATGCGGCCAGGCCGGTCGCGTTGGCGCTGGTGACGATCGAGACCCACCGGATTCTGGTGTCCGAAACCAACAAGAAGAAGGCCAAAGCGCGGATGGATGCCTCGATCATGGCCTTCAACGAGTATGGCAGCGGATGCCCGGATCAATGATGCGCCCGGTGGCAATGGCGGCCTTGCTGCTATGTTCCACCGCCGCGCAGGCTGGGCTGATGATCTCGGCCAATGACGGCAAGCAGATCGTCAAGGGCGATCCCACCCCGCGCACCCCCGACAGTGTCGATGTGCTGGACATGAATCACTACCCGCCGCGCGTGATCGGCACGGTGCAGGTGCCCGCCGCCATGATCGGCTCGCCCAATGCCGTGGCGGTGGGTGCGGGCGAAAAGTTCGCCATCATCACCGCGGCACAGAATTACGTGGAGGCCGATCCGGAAAATCCCGTGCCCGGCGACACAGTGTCGGTGATCGATCTGGCCGATCCCGCCCATCCCAAATTGCTGCAGACCGTCCACGCCGGCCTGACCCCCGGCGGTGTCGCTATCAACCGTGCCGGGACTCTGGTGCTGGTCGCCGGCAAGACCGATGACACGATTACGGTCTTCACCTTGCGCGGCAAACGCCTGACCCCGGCCGGCAAGGTGGACCTGGGCAAGGGTGCGGCGCCGACCGATGTGGTGTTCGCGCCGGATGGCCGCAAGGCCTATGCCGTCGCCTCCGGCAATAACCAGATCATGGAACTGGCGATCAAGGGCGCTGCCGTCACACCCACCGGCAGAAATGTGACGACCGGCAAGGGGCCTTATGGCGCGATGATAACGCCGGACGGCGCTTGGCTGATCAACACCAATATCGGCGGCGCGCTGGACAAAAAAACCGCCGGCACCCTGACCATGATCGATCTCAGGACCGGCAAGCTGGCGCTGAACCTGGAGGTGGGCAAGACACCGGAGCATGTCGCCCTGTCGCCCGACGGCCGTCATGCGGCGGTGGTGCTGGCCAATGGCGCCGCCACAGTGAAGAGCGATCCCAAATATGACGGTCTGGTCGGCATCATCAAAATTTACGCGATTGGGCCGGGCACCCTGACACCGGTGGCGCAGGCCGATTCCTGTCACTGGGCACAAGGCCTGGCCTGGAGCGATGACGGCAAGCTGGTGCTGCAACAGTGCGCCGCCGAGCGTGTCATCCAGGTTTTCCGTTTTGACGGCAGCAGTCTGGCGCGCGACGATTCCGCCACTTTGACCTTTGTCTCGCGGCCCGGTTCGCTCTCCACCCAGCACTCCCGCTAGGAAACACCATGAAAAGCGCCGCGACCCTGATGGCAATCCTCGCCATGACAAGCGCGGCATTCGCCGCCGCGGCTTATGGCGCGGCTGCGCCTCAGGCGCCGGAACCGGCCAAGCCGGTGGACCCCGCCAGCTTCTATGCCGGACGTTGGTACGAGTTCGCCCGCACTCCCAAGAGCTTCAATGCCGGTTGCGTCGCCGGCGTTACGGACTACCAGGCCAAGGATGGCGGCATCACCGAACGTGACGCCTGTCACGACAAGACGCCGGACGGCAAGGAAGAAGCTCTCGCCGGCCCGCTGAAAATCCTCAATCCCGGCACCAACACCAAAGTTGATGTCGCTTACC
>CANBZE010000152.1 GCA_947373775.1 Alphaproteobacteria bacterium | reverse complement strand
TGACCCAAAGCCGGGTGACGGCGGGGCTGGAGAACGAAGCCTCGCTGGAACAGGCCAGGGCGCTGCTGGCGCTGTCGCGGATGGATGTGCGCCGCGCCGAGGCGCAGCGCGACGTCGCCGTGCATGCCATCGCGGCGCTGACGGGACAGGGCGCGCAAGCCTATGCCGGGATCACGCGTCCTGCCGCAGGCGTAGAGAATGCGCTGCCGCTGCCGACAAGCCTACCGGCTGACCTTCTGGCGCGACGGCCCGACATCATGGCGGCACAGGCGCGCATTCAGGCAGCGGTGCGCGGCCGCGATGCCGCCCATGCCGATTTCTATCCCAACATCGACCTGGCCGCCTTTGTCGGTTTCCAGGCGGTGGGGTTGGCGAACATGTTCGGCGGCAATGCGGTGGTGGCGGGCGTGGGCCCCGCGCTGCATCTGCCGATCTTTGATGCGGGGCGCATCCGCGCGCAATATTCCCGCGCCACCGCCGACCTGGACGCCGCCGTGGCCGATTACAATGGCACGGTGATCGGCGCGGTGCGCCAGACCGCCGACGCGCTGACGCAGGTAGCCAGCCTTTCAGACCAGCGCGTCCAGCAGAAGCTGGCGCTGGACAGCGCCACCCGCGCTTTCGATCTGGCGCGCGAGCGTTACCGGCTCGGCCTGTCGGGACAGATTCCCATGCTGACCGCCGAAGCCACATTGCTGGAATCGCGCCGTCAGATGGCGGTGCTGGTATCGCAGTCCGCCAACCAGCGCGTCACCCTGCTGCTGTCGGCTGGCGGCGGCTTTGTTTCTGACTCTCCTGCCAAGGATGCCACGCCATGAGCGACATCTCACAAGACCGCGCATTGAAAGCGATGCGCCGCCGCAAAGGCTTTTTCCTGTTCGCTATTGCCGCCGTCGTCCTGGCGCTGGTTTATGGCGGCTGGTGGCTGCTCAGCGGGCGCTTTCATGAAACCACGGACGACGCCTATGTCGCGGGCAACATCGTGGCCGTGACCAGCCGCGAGGCCGCCACCGTCACCGCGCTCTATGCCGACAACACTCAGGCCGTGAAACAAGGCCAGTTGCTGATCGAGATGGACCCCTCCGTGGCCGACGTGAACATGCGGGCGGCGGAAGCCAGCCTGGCGCGTGCCGCGCGCGCCGTGCGCGGCACCTTCGCCAGCGCCGATTCCTATTCCGCCCAGCTGGCCCAGGCACAGGTGGCGCTGGCCCAGGCGCAAAGCGATTACAAGCGCCGCCAGTCGGCCCTGTCCGGCGCCATATCCGGCGAAGAACTCGGCCACGCCCGCGACGCGGTGGCGGCGGCGGAAGCGGCGGTGAATTCGGCGCGCGGCGCCCAGGCCCAGGCCCAGTCCGGCATTGCCGGCGTCGACGTGGCGCACAATCCCGACGTGCTGGCGGCGGAGGCGCAGCTGCGCGGTGCGGCCATCGCGCTGGCGCACATGAAGATCGTGGCGCCGGTGGACGGGGTGATTGCCCAGCGCACCGTGCAGGTGGGCCAGCGGGTCAATGCCGGCGCGCCGCTGATGGCGGTGGTGCCGCTGTCCAATGTCTGGGTCGATGCCAATTTCAAGGAAGGCCAGTTGGCCCAAATGCGTCTGGGCCAGCCGGTGGCCATCACCACCGATCTGTATGGCGGCAAGGTGACCTATCACGGCCATATCGCGGGGCTTGGCGCGGGCTCGGGCAGCGCCTTTGCGCTGCTGCCGGCACAGAACGCCTCGGGCAACTGGATCAAGATCGTGCAGCGGGTGCCGGTGCGTATCGCGCTGGATCCGGCAGAGCTGAAGGATAATCCCCTGCGCATTGGGCTCAGTGTCAGCGCCAATGTTGATATCAGCGACCAGTCGGGACCGCGGGTGACTTCCGCCACGGTAACGGGTGTGATGCGTGGCAACACCGGCGAGGATACCGGTGCCAAGGTGGATGCGCTGGTGAAGAAAATCCTGTCCGCCAACGGCGCGGGCCATTGAGCGACGCCGCCGACAAGCCATTACAGGGCACCGCGCTGGTCATCACGGCGCTGGCGCTGGCCTTGGGCACCTTCATGCAGGTGCTGGATACGACCATCGCCAATGTCTCGCTGCCTACCATCGCGGGCAATCTGGGCGCTTCCACCGACCAGTCGACCTGGATCATCACCTCGTTCGTGGTCGCCAACGGCATCGGTGTGCCCATCACCGGCTGGCTGATGAACCGTTATGGCGTGGTCAAGATATTCGTCCTGTCAATCCTGGGCTTCACCATCGCGTCCCTGCTGTGCGGCTTGGCTTGGAACCTGGAAGTGCTGGTGTTCTTCCGCGTGCTGCAGGGCGGGTTGTCAGGCCCCATCATTCCCGGCTCCCAGGCGCTGATGCTGTCCATTTTCCCGCGCGAGCGGCGCACCACCGCGCTGGCCATCTGGTCCATCACCACCTTGGTGGCGCCGATCTGCGGCCCCATTCTGGGCGGCTATATCTCCGACTCCTGGAACTGGGGCTGGATATTCCTGATCAATGTGCCGGTGGGCCTGGTGGTGGCGGCGCTGTGCTGGAGCAACCTGTCGGCGCGCGAAAGCACCACGACCAAGTTGCCCATCGACATAGTGGGACTGGGGCTGTTGATCGTCTTTGCCGGCGCGCTGCAGGTGATGCTGGACACCGGCAAGAATGCCGACTGGTTCGGCTCCACCCAGATCATCGTGCTGGCGGTGACCGCGGCGGCTGGTTTCGTCGCCTTCCTGTTGTGGGAGTTGACCGAAGAGCATCCCATCCTGGACCTGTCACTGTTCCGCGAGCGCAACTTTACCCTGGGCACCATCGTCTTCTGCCTGGGCAGCGGCGTGTTCCTGGCCAACATGCTGCTAATCCCGCTCTGGCTGCAGACCCAGCTGGGCTATACCGCAACCTGGGCGGGGCTCGTCTCGGCCCCCACCGGCGTCATCGCGGTACTGATGACGCCACTTGCGGCGCGGCTGATCAGCCGCTTCGATGCCAGGTGGGTCGCAACCATCGCCTTCGCCGCGTCCGCTGTGTCCTATTTCATGCGCGCCAACCTGACGGCGGATGCCAGCTTCATGGCCATTGCCATACCGCTGATGGTGCAGGGAATTTCCTCGGGCTCATTCTTCATCGCCACGATCTCCATCCTGCTGGACGGGGTGCCGCAGTCCAGGATTCCCGCCGCCGCCAGCCTGTCCAACTTCGCGCGCATCATCGTGGCCGGCTTTTCGGTGTCCATCGTCACGACCTATTGGGACCGGCGCGAGGCGCTGCACCAGAGCCGGCTGGCCGACATGACCTCAAGCTTCACGCCGGCCTTCAACAATGTGCTGGGATCGCTGCAGGATATGGGTCTGTCGGAACTGGGCGCCAAGGCGGCAGTGCTGCGCGGCATGGTCGGCCAGTCCTACCTGCTGGCCTCGGTGGACATGTTCATGGTGTCCGCCTGGCTGTCCCTGGGGGCCATCGTGCTGGTTTGGCTGTGCCACAAGGCGCGGCCGCATGATGCGCCGCCCATTTCCGATTAGAATTGGGGCCGATTAGGCTAATCCCGACAGTAGCGCGCAAGAATCGCCTTGCGGTCGATCTTCATGTTGGGCCGCAGCATGCCGTTTTCCATCGTGAAGGGCGCATCGGCGAAGATCACTTCGACGAAGGGCGCGGCTTTCTTCGCGGCCGGCAAGCTGTTGGCGAATTTCTGCACCCGGGCGCGCGCTTCCTCGCCACCCGGCGGCACCAGATCCACGACGCAGGTCAGTTGCGTGGCATGGGGCCTGAAGCAAAGCACTGTATGGGCGACGTCGGGGCTGTTGTTCAGCTCCTGCTCGATGACTTCGGGATGGATTTTGGTTCCGCCCGGCGTGATCAGCAATTCCTTCTTGCGGCCCAGCAGGAACAGGTTGCCGTCCTTGTCCAGCCGGCCCATGTCGCCGGTGGCGACGCGCCCCGGGGCCAGGAAGGTGCGCTCATTCTCGCCCTCGGCGGACTGGAAGTAGCGCAGGGTCATCGAGTTGGCGCGGTTGACGATGATCTCGCCATCGGGCTCAAACGAAAGGGTGATGCCCCGCAGTACCTTGCCGACCGATCCGAACTCGCGCGAGCCGGCGGTCCGCCAGGTGATCGAGCCGGCTTCCACCATGCCGTAGGATTCGCACAAGGGCAGCTGCATGCGCTGGAAGAACGCGCCAAGGTTGCGGCGGATCGGCGCCATGCCGGTGACCAGCATGCGCATGTTGTTGCCGAACTGTTTGTAGAAGTCCTGGAACAATGTGCGCGCCAATCCCTGGCGGATGGGGGACGGCACAAAGCTGAGAAGGGTGCCCAGCACGGTCCACAGCGCCTTTTTCCAGCCCGGATATTTCTCGAATTCGCTGTACAACATCTGGTACAGCACCGGCGGCGCGATCAGCACGGTGGGATTCAGCGCCGGCATGGCGGCGAACAGCTGGGTATAGTCGGTGATGATGATGTCGAAGTCGTACCACAGCGCCGAATAGCACAGGTTGCGCTGCTGGAAGTTCGACATGGGCAGGAACAGCAGCAGCCGGTCACTGGGCCGCATCGCCAGCGCCTCGACGATCGGCGGCACGGTGTCTTCCACGCCCTTGCGGCTGATCACCAGCCCCTTGAGGCCGCCGGCGGAGCCGGAGGAAAATACCAGGCTGTGCTGGTCGGCTTCGTCCGCATCACCGGACGGCGGGCGGTCCAGCGCGCGGACGTCGCCGTTGGCGGCGTCCAGGAAAGCGACATGGGCTGGCTTGTCGGGAAAAATCCGCGCATGGCTTTTGGAAATCAGCAGCAAAGCGATATTGTACTTGTCCAGAAGTTCCTGGTTTACCTTGCCCGCGAAATCATCGGTGAAAGGCATCGAGATGGCGCCCAGTTCGATCAGCGCCAGGTCATGTACCAGCCATTGATAGGAATTGGGCGCATAGATGCCCACGCGCGTACCCACGCCCACGCCCCAGTTGCGCAGCCGGGTGCGCACATCGACGACATCGTCATGAAGGGCGGCATGGGGATGGCGGCCGATCTTGCCGCGATCAAAGGTATAAATGGACGCCTTTTTCCCGGGCAGGGCGGCGACCAGACTGCGAAAATCCATTCCACTCCCCGGCAGGCATGTCGGTTTACGCGATTCTGAGGTTCCAGGCCTATGCCCGGTTGTACTGGCAAGCTAGCGTCACACCGTCAGGTTGTCACCCGCCTCGCGCGAGCGATTCGCGCACTAGCTTTTCTCGACGACAGATGGACTGGTCACGGGGCGAGAGGCAGATCGTTCCAGGACACCTTTTTCGTGCCAGCGCCCTTCCGGACGAATGATGAGATAGGGATCGCCGCCGATGCGTACGGCATTGGAGTCCGGTTCCAAGTCGGCGGCCAGTTCCACATAATCGAACTCGGAAAAAACCAGCGATTGGGCACCGTCGAAGGTCCGAAAGCCGAAGCGGCCCCAGAAATTGACCAGCCGCGTCTGGGAATGGCCATAGGCACGGCGATATCCCTTCTTTCGGCAGAGATCGAGGGCGGCATTCACCAGCTGGAAGGCGGTGCGGGTCTTGCGGAATTCCTTGCGGACGACCAGCCGTTCCAGTTTGGCGAAATCGGCGAAAAAGCGGACGCGC
>CANBZE010000151.1 GCA_947373775.1 Alphaproteobacteria bacterium | reverse complement strand
GCGCTGCTCTGGCGCCGGCTGTCGGCCAAGAGCGTCTAGGCAGTCCCTACGCCTTCATTGCTTGCCGCGCGCCGCAACCTGGCCTTGGCGCTCCATCGCCCCTGTCATCCCGTCGACAATATCGCTTTGCTGGAAGACCAGGCTTTTGTCGGCCCCCATCTTGTAGAGGCCCGTCAGATAGGCGAGATCGACCGCCGTCATTCCCTCCACCCTGTGATCGCAGTCCGGCGCCATCATGTTCACGACGCTGGGCAGTTTCTGGCAGGTGTCCAGCGAGTCGAGCTGGGTCAGCGCCAGCATGGTGATGTAATCGGCGAGCCTGACAAAATCCTGCCCCGCCAGTTTTTTGGTATCGACGGTGATGATGATGTGATGAAAACCGCTCCGCGTGCCCTCTTGGATGCGGTTTCCCGTAACCCGGGCATAGCTGGCATCGGGCATATAGATGGGATCGCGGTTTCCCATGATCCCGATGGCCGTGAAATTCGACATGCTGCTGCCGGTGCCCAGGCGCCGGGCGCTGTCCACCCGCCGCATGCCGTCCAGGTCCACGGTTTCCGTCGCGTACCAAGCCTGGATGGGATGGGTGACGGTCGCCAGTTCCTCCCTGAGGGCGTTGCTTTCGGCGTAGCCCAGATAGTCGGGATCATGCTTGCGGACATTGTCCAGCAGTTCCTGCGGCGCGGTGGTGAAGACGATTTCGATGTTGGCGGTACAGGATGTCGACGCGTTGACCGGTGCGCCGGCCGCCGCCGCGATCGCTTTCATCCGCGCCGTGACAAAACCCGTCGACGCCGGCACTTGCCCTACCACGACCGGGCATATCCCGGTCTCCCAGCGCGGGATCTTTCCCGCCAGCTTGGTCGGCCTGGCAAAGGCTTTCGTAAAGCTTGCGAACGCCTCATGCGACCTGGCAACCGTCAGGGTGACGTTGTCCTGCCCCGATGCTGCAAGAATGGAAACCAGTAGAGCGGCAATGGCGGTGCGAACCATGTTCCGAATGCCCCGGATGGCCCTGTTCCAAGGCCATCCTCTCACCTTTCGGAACGGCTGTTAAGGGTGGCTATTCGACGGGCTCGAACGCGCCGGTCTTGGGACTGCGCACCAGGAGTTTGCCCGAGGCGACGCCGAAAAAGGCGCCGTGCAGCGACAGCTCGCCCTTCTCCACCGCCCCCTTCACAAAGGGGAAGGTCATCAGGTTCCGCAAGGATAGCTCCACGGAGGCGAATTCCAGCTGCCGCAGATAGGTGTCGGTCTCGCCCTTGGGCTCCGTCACCGCGTCCGCCGCCGGCGCGATCTGGCTCATCCAGCGGCCGATGAAGTCCGATGACGACAGTGGCGCATCTTCGCTGACAAAGGCGCGGATGCCGCCGCAAAAGGCATGACCCAGGACTACGATGTGCCGCACTTTCAAAGCGCGGACCGCGAACTCCAGCGCCGCGCTGGTGCCATGCTGGTGGCTGGGATCTTCCTCGGATGGCGGCTCGTAGCGCGGCACCAGGTTGGCGACGTTGCGCGCCACCAGGATTTCGCCCGGCGCGGCGTCAAAGATCACTTCGGGCGACACGCGGCTGTCGACGCAGCCGATCACCATGATCGATGGCGATTGCCCGGAGCCCGCCAGGTTCTGGTAGCGGCCGCGTTCCACCGCGAACCGCCCTTCCAGGAAGGCGCGATAGCCCTTTGTCAGTCTTTCGGGAAACACAGGATCAAGCCTTCCGCTTGACCATCATCTGCTTGATTTCGCCGATCGCCTGGGCCGGGTTCAGGCCCTTGGGACAGGTATTGGCGCAGTTCATGATGGTGTGGCAGCGATACAGGCGGAAGGGATCCTCCAGGTTATCCAGCCGCTCGCCGGTTTCCTCGTCGCGGCTGTCGATCAGCCAGCGATAGGATTGCAGCAGCGCCGCCGGTCCCAGATAGCGTTCGGAATTCCACCAATAGCTGGGGCATGACGCCGAGCAGCTGGCGCACAGGATGCATTCATACAGCCCGTCCAGCTTGGCGCGGTCTTCCGGCGACTGTTTCCATTCCTTTTCCGGCTCCGCGGTCGAGGTGCGCAGGAACGGCTGGATGGACGCATACTGGGCATAGAAATTGGTCAGGTCCGGCACCAGGTCTTTCACCACCGGCATGTGCGGCAAGGGATAGACGCTGACGGCGCCGGAGCAGTCATTGATCGCCTTGGTGCAGGCCAGTGTATTGCCGCCGGCGATGTTCATGGCGCAGGAGCCGCACACGCCTTCGCGGCAGGAGCGGCGGAAGGACAGGGTCGGATCGATCTCGTTCTTGATCTTGATCAGCGCGTCCAGGACCATCGGGCCGCAGGAATCCAGATCCACCGAATAAGTGTCCACCGATGGATTTGCGCCGTCATCGGGATTGTAGCGATAGACTTTGAATTCCTTGGTGCGCTTGGGCTTCTTGCCATTGGCGGCCTTGTCCGCAGGCCAGACCTTGCCCTTCTTCACCCGGCTGTTCTTGGGCAGCATGATCTCGACCATGAAAGGCTCCTGCAGGCGGGTGATTTGCGGCTGAGATTGCCAGCGCGGGGGCTTGGGAACAACCCTTAGCTACGCGACGATTTGCTCGAAGACCCATGCGATTTCGGCGGGGGTATCCTTCATGGTGCCGCTGATGACAAGCTGTTCGGCCCGGCGCACCACATGGCCGCCCAGATAGACGCTTTCCTCCACGTCCAGCACCCCGCCCCCGGCCCGGAAACGCCAGCCCTCGCCGCCCGGCAGCTTGAGCAGGATGCCGCCCCCGTCCAGGCGCGATACCCGCACATCGGGATGGACATGGAATCGCACGGTGAAGCTACACGGACCCGGCGCGGTCCCTTCGGCCGCCACCAGCCGGTCACGCCCCGTCACCATCAGGCCTTGGGGCGACATGGTGATCTGGCGCTCATGGCGCACCCCAAAAGCTTCGACATAGGCGTCGTGCATCGCCTCCACCGTCCAGCCCTGGGCAGTCTCGACCCGGCGCGACAAAGGCTCTCGCGGCCCTCCCGTCAGGCGCGGTCCGAGCAGATCGCGCGGCAAACCCGCCGGCAGGATATGGGCGCTGGAGGTATCGGCCAGGGTCAGGGTGGAATGCGCCGCGGTGGCCCGCAACGCCCAATTCCAGGTCTGGTGAGTCAGCCCGCCGGCGCCGCAATTGACCACGATGCGGTCATTGCCGCTCGACAGTTCGAAGGCGCAGGCGCCGGCATGGGCCTCCAGTGCAAATGGGCCATCCGGGGTTTTGCCGCAATCCAGCAGGCACAAGGTGCGCCCGGCCGTCAGCCGCTGATAGGCGCTGTGGCGGGCATGATGAAAGGGCTGGCCGCGCACGTCATCGCGCGCCAGCAATCCCGCGATCATGCGCGGATCGCCTTCCGCCCCGCCATTGAACAGCGCCAGGGCGCCATCGCCGTGACGGAAGAAGCGCAGCATCGGCGCCATGCGGTCATGGGCGTTGCGCAGAGCGTGCGGCGGCTCCTCGCCCACCGCGCTGAGGGCTTCCAAAATCATGATGATATGGCGATAGGCCGCCGTCAGCTGTTCAGGCGAACGGCTGACATGGCCCCCATCGGGCAGGATCTGGCGCTCGATCTCTTCTTCCAGCCGCGAAAGACCCGTCTCGCGCCGCTTGGGACTGTCATCCAGGCACAGGCCCGACAGCGCCAGAACAGCCGCCGCCTCCAGCCGCGGCAGGCCATCGGGCGCTTCGCGGGAGGTGCGTTCCAGCATGCGGCATTGTTCGCGCAGGGAGACGAACAGGCGCGAGCGCCACATCATCTCGGAATTCAGGATCACCAGCCGCCCGTGGGTAAAGATGGCGGCCAGCCGCCGCGCCATGATGTGCGGCAGCCAGACCGGTTCAGAATAGGCGCCGTGGCGCTTGACCCATTGGCCGATCAGGTTTGTCGCCAGCTTGCGCGCATTGTCGCCGCCGGCATTGGACAGGGCCGGCAGCCAGGCAAAACTGTGCAGCGCCATCTCCCAGGCGGCATTGGGCGGCTTGAGATCGAACACCGAAACGCCATCGGGCACATCCACCGACACGCCATAGAAACGAAAGCGGCCGCGCAGCAGGCTGTCGGCTTCCTCCAGGCGGCGCGGCGCCGCATCCCAGGGATGAAACACCACATGATCGGCCAGCGGGCCTTTGAGCAGACGGCGATAGAACCAGTTGCGCCGCCACCAGACCCGAACCGGCATGGCGGCGCGGCGCAAGCCTGCCCGGATCAATTCGGGCAGGAGCGGCAGGAGCTGCTGCGCCTGCACGTCAGCCTCTCAGCGCTTTGATATTTGCGGCGTATTTCGACGGTCCGCCCTGGAACACCGCGGTGCCGGCAACCAGCACCGTGGCGCCGGCGGCGATGGCGCGCTTGGCCGTCTCCGGCGTGATGCCGCCATCCACTTCCAGCGCGATATCGCGCCCGGTGGCGTCGATGCGCTTGCGAGCAGCCTCGACCTTCTTGAGCTGGCTTTCGATGAAGCTCTGGCCGCCAAAGCCCGGATTGACGCTCATGACCAATATCAGGTCCACCAGATCCATCAGATTGTCGAGCGCATCCACCGGCGTGCCGGGATTGAGCACCACGCCGGCTTTCTTCCCCAGCTTGCGGATGTGCTGAAGGGTGCGATGAACATGGGGGCCCGCCTCGGGATGAACGGTCAAGCCGTCGGCGCCCGCCTCCGCAAAGGCCTCCAGATAAGGGTCCACCGGCGAGATCATCAGATGCACGTCGAAGGGCTTCTTGGCGTGGGGCCGCAATGCCTTCACCACCTGGGGTCCAATAGTGATGTTGGGCACGAAGTGACCATCCATCACATCGACATGGATCCAGTCGGCGCCTGCCGCCTCGATAGCCTCTATTTCCGCGCCGAGCTTCGAAAAGTCGGCGGAGAGGATGGACGGCGCAATGCGGACGGGCTGGGCCATGGGGGCCTAAGTGCCGGATTCTGCGACGGGTTGCAACGCACGGCGGTCGCGGGCCACGGCCAACAGCAGCACCAGAGCGGGCAGCCAGATGACCCGGGACTGATAGCGGTCATGGGGGTTGGAAAAGGTGCCGCAGATGATGGCATTGCCCACCAGCCCCAGTAGCACCAGCGCCGGCAGGCTGGCCTGGTCCCAGGCGCGCCGCAGCCCCGCATGCTGGAGCAAGAACAGCAGTCCCAGCACGGTCATCGCCCCCACCGGGACATGGATCAGGTTCAGCATCTTGAAGCGGACCAGCCCGTGCTGCTGGCGCGCGTTCAGATAGGCCGGCAACTGTCCGGGGATCATGCGGCGGAAATTCGGCTCCAGGATGGAAAGCTGCGGCTCGATGCCGTCGCCGGTCTTGAATTGCAGGAACTGCAAAACGGAATCGGTGGCGGCGGACCGCAGATGCATCAGCGGATAGCGCCGCAGGCTTTGCGCGATAATGCGGCTGTCTTCTTCCTGCTGCGACTTGCTGGCAAATCCGCCCAGGGCATGGAAACCACTGCCCGCCCCCCACAGCCAGGCATTGGCGTTTCGGGGAAGCTTGTTTTGATAGGGACAGAGCCTCCATGATTCATCGCCTTGTGGCGGGCATGTGTCATGCAGCAGCCGCTGCACGATGCCATCCTGCATCAG